>JBCBYJ010000161.1:0-4766 GCA_039815905.1 Pseudomonadota bacterium
GACGAGATGCACGAATTGATTTTGAGCAAACCAATGGCTTTGCCTGGGGCTTTGTCGAGCACAAAGACATTTTTGGCCTGACCGGCACGATCTTCCTCGCCAATCTCTTAGACGCTGATGAGCGCTTGCGCCGACAAGTGTTTGAGCCAGACCGCACCGGAGTGTTAGACCGCGTCGAAGACCGCAATCGCAATTTCGGAAACATTCTGACCCTGCGCCTCAAAGGCAGCTTCTAGCCAGCTTGCAAGCGCCCGATCCGCCGGATTTCCCAGCGCAGATCAACCCCCGAATGATCAAGCACCCGGGCCCGCACCAGCTCACCCAAAGCTTCAATATCGGCGGCGCTCGCTGCGCCGGTATTGATCAAAAAATTGCAGTGCTTCTCACTCACTTGCGCGCCGCCAACCCGCAATCCTCGGCAGCCCGCAGCATCAATCAGTTTCCAACTTGAGCGCGCATCTGGCGTTCCAGGTGGGTCTGGATTGGCAAAGGTCGAACCACCGGTTTTGTCTTTGATGGGTTGCGTCTGCGTGCGCCGCGATTGGTGCGCTGCAATCTCATCGGCAAGTTGCACCGGGTCATCCGTGCCGGTTCCGGCAAGATGCAAGCGCGTGATGATGAGGCTCGGATCGAAATCAGTATGGCGATAAGAAAATGAGATCTCATCGCGGGCCACTTTTACCCGCGTCCCCGCCCGCGTGACGCCATCGACCGCGGTCACGATATCACTCAGCTCGCGGCCATAGCAGCCCGCATTGGTCCGCACTGCGCCGCCGATCGAGCCTGGGATGCCCGACAGAAAAGACAACCCGGAAACCCCGGCTTTGGCGGCAACTTTTGCAACGGAGAGATCCAATGCGCCAGCGCCAGCCCGCACGTTAAGCCCATCGGTTTCGGTCGCGCCCCAATAACCACCCATCAGCCGGATCACGACGCCGTCTATCCCGCCATCGCGGACAATCGTGTTGGAGCCCACACCCAAAACCGTAACCGGCACGGTGGCGGGCAGTTTGGCCAAAAAATCTGCTAGATCGTCTTCATCAGCAGGCAAAAAAAGCGCATCCGCTGGTCCGCCCACACGAAACCACGTATAAGGCGCAAGGCCCGTGCCTTTAAGCAGTTTACCGCGCGCCGGGGGCAAGGAATCGAAATCAAAACTCATAGGCTGACCTAACCCCTGAGAGGCGCAGCGAAAAGAGGCGAAGACATGGACGCATCACAGGTCGCGACATCGACCCCCTCAGGGGTGTTTCAAGATATCACGCTTGCGCAGGCAATCTTGCTTTTGTCTTTGGATGACGTGACCGGTCAGACCGAAGCGGGCTACTATCAGCCAGCATTTGCCGGGGCGGCCTTAGCGGAGCTGTTCTTACACGGGACCATTGAATTGCAAGACGATCTGATCGTACCGCTTCGGCATCGTCAATCTCTGGGCGCATTTTTGGATCTTTGCGACCGCGCGATTGGTCGCGCTCCGCAAAACTTGAGCCTGTCGCACTGGGTCGCGCGCCTGTCAGATCAAAAAGACTTTGTCTCAACCCTGGCGGATGAATTGTGTCACCTTGGGGCTTTGTCGAAAGAGAAAACCCGGATCTTTGGCCTGTTCAGCCGCACGATTTGGCCGGAAGCCTCACCGGTTTTAGAAAACCGCCTGAAACAAGACTTGCGGACATTCATCGCTGATCCGGCTGTGGCCATGGACGAAAGACTGAGCTTGACCCTGGCGCTTGCCGATGCGGTGGACTTGCTAAAGTACAATTTCAGCGCCGATGAGCTAGGTGTTGGCGCGGCGCGAATTGACGCGATCGCTGCGGGCGAGGGACTCCATCATCCAGGTTTGAAAGCGGTCCTCGGCGCGGTCAAATCGGCGCTCGCAGATGCCAATTCAAGCCCAGACTCGGTGACCGCTACAATCCTCCAATAGCGTCCTCGTCCTCGAGAAAGATCAGACGCTTAGAACTTATAGCGCAAACGGAAATGCGCACGCGCATCGGCTTCAAATTCAGTCAGCGCCGCGTTGGAATAGGCGGTGGATAGGCGACTGGACTCTGGGGTGTTTACCGTGCCCATGCCCATATTTGCTTCGGCCGACCAGCCGCGCCGAGCCGACCCAGACCGAACCCCAATGCCGAGAAACGGCTTGCTATCGGATTGACGGCTGAACATCACATCACGTTGGCTCATATCCATAATTGACCGATCAATTTGGCGGCCAAGTTCTGCCCCATCTGCGCTGGCGCCGACGGCCACCACAACGTTCGGGTGCGGAGTCGATATATTGGCAAATTTGCCAATCCGGCCGACATCACTGAACGTCACACGAGGCATAGGAACCGGCTCATCGGCTTCTGCGAACTCAGCCGGGAACCGTGGGCGCAGCGTCACGCCTGCCGGACGGATGGGCGTGCTGTCTTGGAACCGCAAGCGTAAGACCGGCTCATCATCAACGGCTTGATTGGCCACGACGACACTCATGGTCGACGCTGCCACCATTGCAGCCATGCACGCAGATCTCAGGCTCACGCAACGTCCCTCTCGTCACCCTAACCGTCAATTAGATCAGTCAGACTTTGAAAAAGGCTCAGCTTGGGTGCCTGAATTTCGGCAAACCCATTTACCCTAAACGCTCGGCATTGAGCTGCTCAATCAGCGCATTTGCGTGGCTAGAAATGCTGCCTGCGCCCATGCACACAACCATATCGCCAGGCCCGGCAATCTCTTTGATCAAATCCGGTAAGGTTACCAAATCCTCCAAAGTCTGGGCCTGTTTATGACCATGGCCCTGAATGCTCTGTACCAAATGGGTGTGATCGACCCCTTCAATTGGAGTCTCGCCGGCCGCAAAAACCGGCGTAATCACCGCAATATCGGCCTCGCGATAGCATTGGGCGAATTCCTCGAACAAATCGTTGAGACGCGAATAGCGGTGTGGTTGAGAGATCGCGATGACTCGGCCCTGCTGACCTTGAATGGCCCGCGCCGCTTTCAGACAGGCCATGATCTCAACCGGGTGGTGAGCATAATCATCGATAATCTTCACGCCGTTCCATTCGCCGATCGTGGTGAACCGGCGCTTGACCCCGCCAAACGCTTTGAGACTGTCGCGCAGCTGCTCATTGGTCGCGCCAAGCTCCACGGCGACGGCAATCGCGGCCAGCGCATTTGAAACATTATGCTCGCCTGCCATCGGCAAAAACACCTGCTCAATGACCCGCTCAGCCGCGTTCAACTGGGCGCGTATCATGACATCAAATGTGACGCCTTCAGCCGAGGGTTGCAGATTGACTGCCCGCACATCGGCTTGGCGATTATAGCCATATGTGATGATCCGGCGGTCCGACACCCGCGCCACCATAGCGGCAACTTCAGGATGATCCGTACACAGAACGCCAAACCCATAGAAGGGCATATGGCCGACATAAGTATCAAACGCATCGCGCAAAGCGTCCATGGAGCCATAATGCTCCATATGTTCGGGATCCATATTGGTGACGATCGCAATGGTCGGGCGAATCTTCATGAATGTGCCATCGGACTCGTCCGCTTCCAGCACGATCCAATCGCCATCCCCGGCTTTGGCGTTCGAGCCATAGGCATTGATAATCCCGCCATTGATCACCGTTGGGTCAATGCCCGCCCCATCCAGCAACGCTGCGACCATTGTCGTCGTCGTCGTCTTGCCATGCGTCCCGGCCACGGCGACGGTCCATTTCAGGCGGATAATTTCTGCCAGCATATCGGCGCGCCGCACGACCGGAATGCCGGCTGCACGCGCCGCTTGCACTTCGACATTATCGTCTTTGATCGCTGAAGAGATGATCACCGCGCTGGTGCCGGTCACATTGTCTGCGACATGCCCGATATGGACGACCGCGCCTTTCTCACGCAGGCGCTGCACATTCGCACTGTCCTTCATGTCTGAGCCTTGCACCTGATAGCCAAGGTTCATCATAATCTCAGCAATCCCCGACATGCCGATCCCGCCAATACCGACAAGATGGGCAGGACCAAGGGGGAATGGGGTTGGGGACGGTTTCATGAGCGCTCTCTGTCGGGATTTTTTGATCGAATTCGCTTAGCCTGTTCTCGGACCGCGAGGCAAGCTTAGGTCTGCCACGGCAACTCTTTGCTGGCCTTTCTGGAGGCTTTGTGCAGGACTGAGATGGCCAAAAAAGGGAACAAACATGACCATGCAGCTCGCAGAGTTAAATATCGGACGCCTGATCGCGCCGACGGACGATCCACGGGTCAAAGACTTCATGGACAATCTCGACTTCATCAATGGGCTTGGCAAGCAAATGCCGGGCTTCGTCTGGATGATGGAAGGCTCGGGCGAGCCTGGAACCGGGAATACTGAGGCAAAGATTGAGGGCGACCCGCAATTCGTCTCGAACTTGACCGTCTGGAAAGACGTGGAAAGCCTCGAGAAATTCGTTTGGGGCACGGTGCATAAACAATTCTATGAACGCCGCGAGGAATGGTTTGAAGTCATGGGCCAGATGCATTTCGTCATGTGGTGGGTGCCCGAAGGCCATGAGCCGACCCTGGAAGAAGCCCTGGCAAAGCTTGAGCACCGAAAGGTGCATGGCGACACAGACGACGCGTTTGGCTGGGACTGGCTAAAAGCGGCGAAGATGCATCGCACGCATGGCTGCCGCGCGGCGTAAGTTAAGCCTTCTGAGCCGGTCGCTTGCCCAAAAGCGCCATTAAGAATCCCATCAGGGCGATGACCAGCATGACGCCGATAATGGTGGTCAGGCGCGTTT
>JBCBYJ010000162.1:0-4721 GCA_039815905.1 Pseudomonadota bacterium
CCGTGAGGGGTTTGGGGCTGGGGTGAGCGTTTGAAAGTGCGAGCGAGCCCCTCTTTTACCGGCGCCCCGCGAAGAGTGCGGCGCAAGCACAGGAAAGGTCGCATTGATTTCACGGGATTTTCCCCGTTTGGGTCGCGCCGAAATCGACGCTTGAAAGATCAATTTAGGGGCGTTTGCCAAACCCCTATTTGAGCAAAACGCGTCAATTATCCGCGCTGAGAACGACGTCGGCTTGATACGAAAACGCGCGGCCATCGGTGACGACAATCCGGTCAAACCCCAAGATCGCTGCCATGTTATAAACATCCATTTCTTGGCTAATGCCCATTTCGGTGATCGCTGGCGCAAACCGAAGGACCGATGTCATTCGCGCCAGCATGGCTTTTGCAATATAGGGGGTCGGCGACCCGTCTCGATTCAATGGCATGAATAACAGGGTCTGGTTTTCGGTTCCAACCGCTTGCACGACAAGCGCAATATCTCTTTCGGATGTGGTGGCGGCGCGATTGATTTGATCCACGAAGAATTGACGCTCCTGGGGGCCGGCGCCGAGAATGGGACCAAATCTGATTTCCGGTTGATCGGATAGCGTCACTTTAGGGTAATAGATCCCCTCGCCTGTCGCAGCATCCGCTTCGGTGAGCGCGCCCGCGCCAACCAAATTCGTGTCGCTTGCCATCGGTGATGTTTCGCAGGCCGAGACAAGCCCGGTGGCCAGCAGTGACAGGGCGATCACTTTGCCAAAAGGCGATTTATAAATCATGGGAGTGTCATCCTTTTCAGGTGTAAAAACTATGTATGGCTTGGTGGGGTGAGATCGCTTGTTTCAATCATGCTACGGCCGGATCAAGCTGTGCCGCGGGCGCGGATTTCGGCGCACCGATCGCCAGACAGGCCGGGACCAGGATCAAAATCAGGGCGCTCGAAAATACAATTCCAAAGGCAATGCTGAGCGCCATCGGGATGAGGAATTGGGCTTGAATACTGGTCTCCGCAATCATTGGGACGAGCCCAATAAATGTGGTCAGCGTCGTGATCAGAATCGGACGGAACCGGCGCCGAACCGAGTCGACAATATTGTTCAGCCGATCGCCGCCTTGGCGCTCTAACGTGTTGAAATAATCGATCAAAACGATGCTGTCATTGATGATCACACCGGATAAGGCCACAACCCCAAAAAGCGACAGAAACGAGAGATCATAGACCAGCAGCATATGGCCAAAAATTGCTCCAACCAAACCGAGCGGAATGATCGCCATGATCACCAAGGGCTGCACAGAGGACTTTAGAACACTTGCAATGAGCGCATAGATGAGAAGGATCGCGATTAGGAAATTTCTAAGCAGCCCGCCCATTTCTTCCGCTTGGCTTCGCGCTTGACCTTCTGAGGACGCGCGAAGGCCCGGAAAATCGTCGAGGATCGCCTGCAACACTTCGTCTTGGATCAGAGCGGTCACGGCGTTGGGCGTCGTGATCGCTTCGTCGACATCCGCTTCGATCGAGATCACGCGTTGGCCATCAACCCGATCGATCGTGACGAAGCTTCGGGTTTCCTCAATGCTCGCGACTGTGCTGAGCGCAACTTCTTCTCCGCTGGCGAGCGGGATACGCAAACGGGCAAGATCGGCCAAGCTTCGTCGCTCTGACTCAGGAAACCGGATGAACACTTCAATCTCTTCCCCATCCCTCTGGAAGCGTTGGACTTCCTCACCAAAGTATGAGCGGCGAATGGTCCGGGCTAAATCATCCACGGTCAGCCCCGCGGCGGCGCCTGCGGAGGTCAAACTAAAGTCTATTTGTCGTTTGCCGGGTTGCGCTGTGGATTCAATTTCCCCAACGCCCGCAATGTCGGCCATTTGTTTGGCGAGCCGAGCGCTTGCCACCAGCAAAGCGTCTTCATCTGGATGCGAGAGATTGAAGCTAATATCTGCGCCGCCAGATAGGCCTGACGACTCAAATGTCAGCGATTTAACCCCCGAGATCGGCCCGACGGCTTCGCGCCATCGACGTTCAATTTCGGCTGAGGTCAGGCCGCGCAATTCCGCTGGCGCCAGCTCTAGGGTTGCAACCGCCATTTCTGTGCGTAATTCCGTTCCTGCGGCGCCGAACCCGGACGATAACCGACCGCCAACCGTCAAAGACAAGGACCGGTACAGGCCGGAGGTCTCATCACCGACCCCGACCTCAAGCGCATCCACGACGCGCTGCATGGCATTTTCGGTTTGCTCAAACGGTGTGCCTGCCGGCATTTCCAGCGCGACTGTGATTTCGTCACCTTCAACCGTAGGAAAAAAGATGAAACGAATATGACCGCCTGACACCAGACCAGACACAGCGATAAGCAGCGATAAGGCACTGGCGATAACCACGTAAGGGAAGCGCACACTCAAACGCGCCAGCGGAACGAAAATGGCATCACGAACCGAGTTCATACCTGATTGGACGATTGATTTAAGCTGGCGCATCGCGCCGGTACTCCACTCGCGTCCATGCGAAAGATGGTTCGGTAGGATCAAAAACGCTTCGACCAATGAGATCAGCAAAACGCTCAAGACAACGATCGGCACCGGGCGAAGCATTTGCCCGATCAGACCGGTTGACAGCAACAAAGTCGCAAAGGCGAGCATTGAGGTTGTAACCCCGACAAGGACGGGAACGAATACGCCTTGCGCACCTTGGATCGCGGAGAGCACGCCTGGGCCTTTAAGCTCTTGCTGTTCGTGAATGTTCTCGCCGACCACCACGGCATCATCCACGACAATGCCAAGCACGACGATGAGGCCGAGCAGAGAGGTCATGTTAATTGTTGTAAATTGACCAAACAGAATGAAGCCGCCAATGAAGGCTGCGGGAATGCCAATGCTCGTCCAGAATGCCAGTCTGAGATCGAGCGTCAGCGCCAAGAAAACAAAGACCAGGGCAAGTCCCATAATCGCATTTCGCGCCAGCAAATTTACCCGATCGCCGATAATTTCGGTTGTATCGGCCACCCCAAGGACCTCTATCCCAGACGGAGGCGAATAGGCCTCCATATAGTCCGAAACAGCTTGTCGCACATCGAACGCATCTTCGTCCGCGGCGCGGTCAATTTGCAGAAAGACGGCTGACTTATCATTGTATGTGTTGATCAGCGGCGTTTCAACAAAGCCGTCTTTAATCACGGCAATGTCTCCAAGACGGACCCGCCGTCCGTCTTCATCGCTCAGAACGATAATATCGGCGAACGCGGCTGCGTCTTGCGCTTCATTGTCAGCCCGCAGCAATATGTCACCCCCGGATGACCGGATCGTGCCGAGCGACAGGTTGAGCGAAGAATTGCGAACGGCCGCGGCGACCTGCTCGATCCGCAATCCATAAGAGCTGAGATCATCCTCGGAGACTTCAATTGAGATCTCGTAATCACGAACGCCCTGAAGGGTCACCAAGCTAATCCCATCCGTCGACAACAAATCCCGTCGAAGCGCCTCGGCCGATTGCTTTAAGCGCTTCTCTGAGACGTCGCCGGTGACGACGAGCCGCATGACTGAGGAGGTTGCGCTGGCCACAGAGACGCGAGGTTGATTCGCATCCTGCGGCGGAAAATCCGCGAGCGCGTCAATGGCCGATTGCGCCTCCTCTTTCACCGCCTGCGCATCGACGAAATCATTCAGTTCAAGATTAATGGTGCCAAGGTTCTCAGCAGCAGTCGAGCTGACGCGGTCGACCCCTTCGATGCCAATAACAGCGTCTTCAACCCGGCGCGTGATTCCGTCTTCGATCTCGGCCGGTGTGGCCCCCGGATATTCGACCGAGATGGTCACCATTCTAGGATCAATCTCGGGAAGAATTTCCGATTTGGTTTGCCCCATAATGATGATGCCGCCCACTAAGAGCGCAAACATCAAAATGTTCGCCGCGACAGAGTTTTGCGCGAACAGTGCGATTAAGCCGCGCGGCGCTGACTGAGGCGGCGTCATTGGGGCGCCTCGTCATCCGCACCCGCTTGCCCGGCCATGAGGACCGGATCCCCGGCTTGCGGATCATTCAGGGTCGTCACGACGATGCCATCCGCACTGTCGAATGGGAGCGCGACAATGCTGCCAGCTTCCGCTGAAACCAATCGTGGCATTCGCGGGGCAAGCACCCCTGCCTCAACCACCCATACGGTCCGATTTTCTTGGAGCGCCCCTTCGGGAAAGATATGAGCGTTCGGAACAACTGGGCCGCTAATTTCAACATCCACAAAATCGCCAGGCCGCAATTCTACATCGTCTTTGAGTTCGAGAATGAGACGCGCCAAGCGGGTTTGTGCGTCAAGCTCAGCGTCTTCCCGCGTTACTTCAGCAGCATAAGCAATCATTGGCTGCGCCAACGCCGTTTGACGCGTGCGCACCACCGCTTCACGTCCGGCTGCGGGAGATAGCCCATCCAAAACGGCCGGGTTCACGGCGACCGAAATTTCGACACTCGAAGGGTCATAGGCGCGTCCGTAAGACTGTCCGGCAGATAGGTTTTGACCGATTTCGATCGTGGTCGACAAAATCCGACCATCAAACGGCAATGAATAAGTCACGCGCGACAAATCTAAGCGCGCATCTGCCAGCGCCGCTTCTGCGGACCGCACAGCAGCCTCAGCACGCGCCAGTTGGGGCTCCCGCGCGACATTCGCCGGAATAGGTTCATTTGGCCGCACGAGTTGCCATTCATTTCGTGCGATTTCAGCTTCGGTTTGCTCAACTTGC
>JBCBYJ010000163.1:0-229 GCA_039815905.1 Pseudomonadota bacterium
TGGCATGAAGTCGATATGCGGCAAAGGACCGGCCAGAGACTTCAAGAAATTCACGCCGCCCGAGGCTTCGGCCGGAAAGAACTTTTGCACACCATAGCCTTGTTCAAACCGCGTCATGGCTTCGCTCGCCGTCGCCACACCCGGCAAAATGACCCCATCATGATAAGCCAGCGCTGAAATCAGCTCTGGACCGGCGCCGGGCGAGACTAAGAAATCCGCACCCGCTTTT
>JBCBYJ010000163.1:239-4702 GCA_039815905.1 Pseudomonadota bacterium
CGCTTTTAGCGCCGCATCCACATCGCCTTCAGAGCAAATTGTCCCGGCGCCGACAATCAGAGCTGGTTCGGCGCGTTTCATCTCCGCGATGACGTCAAGCGCCGCGTCTGTTCGCAGTGTCACTTCGGCGCTGCGAAGGCCGCCTTTCATAAGTGCATGTGCTAGCGGGGCCGCGTATTCGGCGCCGGGGACCGTCAATACGGGAACAATGGGTGCTTCGTGAATCGCCTCCCGAAAATCAGCAAGATTAATCATCGGCGTTGGTCCTCATCAAAATGCAATGACGCTGCCCCGATAAGCGCAGCTTCGCCGCTCAGCAAGAGCCGAATGGGTATGCGTTTCATGTAGTTTGTCATAGTTCCGCGCTCAAAGAAGCGGGCCAAGGCGCGCGGCGCGTCCAACCAGTCGACCAGTCGGCGGGCGACCCCCCCGGTAATCACCACACCGCCTTGCGCGCCATTGATCAGCGCCGCATCGCCCAGAGCCGCCAATGTGGCGCGCGAGCGGGTCTCGCAAATCTCGATGGAAAGTGGGTCGCCCGCCTGCGCCTGCTGCATGATCACCTCCGGCGCGGTCTGCGTCCAGACGAGGCCATCTAAGTCGCATAAGGTCTTGTGGACCGCGTCAAACCCCGCCCCGGACAGCACTAACTCGTTCGAAACATAGCCATACGTGTCTTCCAGGCGGTTCATTAGCGCCCATTCACGGTTCGTGCGCGGGGCAAACATGGCATGCCCGCCCTGCCCCGTTAGGACGCGCCAAGCCCCCGCATCATCACGCAACAAGGTCGCCATGCCGAGGCCAGTGCCGGGTCCTGCAACCAAGATCGGCGCCGTTTCATCGACGTCTGCCACGGTATGCAATTGCCGGAAGTGCTCCGGTTCAAGCTCAACCACACCGCGTGACATGGCGGCATAGTCATTGACCAAGCGAATGCGTTCGAGCCCGGTCTTTTCGGCCAGTTTGAGACTATCGATCACCCAATCGCGATTGGTCATTTCGACCGCGCCATTGCGCACCGGACCCGCGAACGCGAACAGGGCTTGTGACGGCCGATCGCCGTTCATCTTGTCGAGATAGGTCTGCAAAGCCTGATCGAAGGTTTCAAAATCATCGCCGGGCAGGATCGAAATCTGCTCGACACAGGCCTGACCTTGCGCGTTCAAATGCGCCCGCGCGAGGCGAACATTTGTCCCGCCAATATCGCCGACCAGAACGCTTTGCGCCATCACCCCTGCCCCAGCATGGAGAAGATCGAGCCGCCTTGCTCAGAATTAGAGACCGCCGAGCGGAAGCCGCCAAACAATTCGCGGCCCAACCCGAAGGCGCTTTCATTCGGCCGGAATGGTACCGCTTCACGCGCCGCAAATTCATTGGCATCGACTTTCAGCTCGAGCCGACCTGAGCTAGCATCTACGCGAATGAGGTCGCCATCTTGCACTTTGGCCAGCGCCCCGCCCCGGCTGGCTTCAGGCCCGACATGAATCGCGGCAGGAAACTTCCCAGACGCCCCGGACATGCGGCCATCCGTGACCAGCGCCACTTTGTGCCCTTTATCGTGCAGCGCGCCAATCGCCCCGGACAGACCATGCAGTTCCGGCATGCCATTCGCCGCTGGACCTTGGAAGCGCACGACAATGACGACATCACGATCCAACTCACCGGCTTTGAACGCCTCTTTAACGGCGTCTTGACTGTCAAACACACGCGCAGGCGCTTCGGTGACATGGCGCTCTGGTTTCACGGCCGAGATTTTAATCACCCCACGCCCGAGCGCGCCGTCTAGCATTTGCAGCCCGCCCGTGTTCGCAAAGGGATCACTGGCCGGGCGGATAATCTCAAGATCGCCGCTGACAGTTGGGGCTTCGCGCCATTTCAGCGTGTCGCCATCAAGCCAAGGCTCTTGGCTATAGTGATGCAGCGGACCCGCGACCCCGAGGGCGTCGCCTTGCAGTAAGCCGGCCTCTAAGAGCTGGCGAACCACAAAGCCCATCCCGCCGGCCGCATGGAAATGGTTCACATCCGCCGGGCCGTTTGGATAGATCCGGCACAGGAGCGGCACGACCGAACTGACATCGGCAAAGTCCTCCAATGTGACCTCATAGCCCGCTGCCGCCGCCATCGCGGGAATGTGCAAGACGTGATTGGTCGATCCGCCCGTCGCCATAAGGCCGACCAAAGCGTTCACGAAGGTGCGCGCATCGACCATATCGCTGACCGGTCGGTAGGTGCCTTTGATCGAGTTATTGAGGGCTTGGCGCACAGACGCTCGGGTCAGCGCCTCGCGCAAGGGCGTGCCGGGATTGGGAAAGGCCGCGCCCGGCACATGGAAGCCCATTACCTCCATCAGCATCTGATTGGAGTTTGCGGTGCCATAAAAGGTGCACGTGCCGGGGCTGTGATAGCTGTCTGATTCCGCCTTTAACAAAGCCTCGCGGTCCACATTGCCGAGCGCGAATTCCTGGCGAATGCGTTGCTTTTCGGGATTCGGCAGCCCGGATGGCATCGGACCGGCTGGGATCATGACATGCGGCAGCCAGCCAAACCGTATCGCCGCAATGGTGAGCCCAGGAATAATCTTGTCGCAAACGCCGAGATTCAGCACCGCATCAAATGCATCATGGCTGAGGGACACCGCCGAGGCCATGGCGATCACATCGCGCGAAAACAAAGACAGCTCCATCCCCTCTTGGCCTTGTGTGACGCCATCACACATAGCCGGGACACCGCCTGCAACTTGCGCGGTGGCGGTATTCTTGCGCGCTTCATCCCGGATGAGGTCTGGATAAGTCTCAAACGGCGCGTGGGCTGAGAGCATATCATTATAGCTCGTCACGATGCCGATGTTCGGCCAGCCGCTGCCAAGGAGTTGCGTCTTGTCCATGACCGCGCAGCCTGCAGAGGCATGCGCCAAATTGCCTTCCGTGAGCTTGGCGCGCGCGAACCCGGTTGGCCGTCGGCGCTGCATCAACGCTTCATACGCGGCTCGGCTGTCTCGGCTGCGCGCCTCGATGCGTGCGGTGACCTCAGCAATGGTCTCATTGATCTTAGCCATGGCGCTCTAGGCCTCCCACCAATCTCGATTGTCACGTCGCAGCAATAGCCGGGCTTCAACCGGGCCATCTTCCAGGCCCGCTTGATAGGTCTCCATCGGCATGTCCGCCTCGCCCCAAGCGTCCAATAGTCCATCGACCCATTTCCAAGCCGCTTCGACTTCTTCGCGGCGCATGAAGAGCGACAGGTTTCCACGCACGACATCCATTAAGAGCCGCTCATAAGCGTCAGGATAGCGCACCAAGAAATTGTCGGCATAGGCCAGGTTGAGCGGTAAGGATTTGATCCGCAATCCACCCGGACCTGGCTCTTTAATCTGCAAATAAAGGCGCACGCCTTCGTCTGGCTGCACGTTGATAACGAGGCGATTGGACTGCGTGCCGGCGCTGCCAAACATGGAATGCGGTGTTTCGCGAAATTGGACGACAATCTCGGAATGGCGGTCCTTCATCCGTTTGCCCGTCCGCAGGTAAAACGGCACGCGCGCCCAGCGCCAATTGTCGATCGCCGCTTTGATCGCAACAAAAGTCTCGGTCGTGCTGTTTTTGCCAAGCTCTTCCAAATATCCGGGCACAGCTTCACCTGTGACGGCGCCTTTGGTGTATTGGGCGCGAACCGTATTGCGTTTGGCCCCATCGCTGGTGAGCGGGCGCAAAGCCTCAAGCACTTTGATCTTTTCAATCCGAATGGCGTCGCCATCAATCGAATTAGGTGGCTCCATCGCGATCAAACAGAGCAATTGCAGCAAATGGTTCTGCACCATATCGCGCAGCGCTCCAGACCCATCATAGTAGCCCGCGCGGTCGCCAACTCCGTAATGTTCTGAAACGGTGATTTGAATGTGATCAATCGCGGTCCGGTTCCAGAGCGGCTCAAACAGCGAATTGGCAAATCTCAACACCATCAAGTTTTGGACGGTTTCTTTGCCGAGATAATGGTCGATCCGATAGATACACTCTTCTTCGAACACCGCGCCGACGCCGACATTAATGGCATGCGCGGACTTCAGATCGGTCCCGATTGGCTTTTCAAGCACCACCCGCGCCGCCGGTGTGTTCAGGTTCGCGTTCCCCAGGGCTTCGCAAATCGGCACGTAAATCTTCGGCGTCACCGCCAGATAGAAGACCAGGGGTCGGTCATCGGTGAAAGTCAGTAGCGATTTCAGCTGATCCCAATCGGCGTCCGGTTGTGTGGCGTCCATTGCGAGATAGTGCAGATGCTTCTCGAACTTTTTCCACTCGGTCTTGTCGAGGTTTTCCGGGGTCGCTTCTTCGCACGCATCAAACGCAAAGGCGCGGAAGGCGGCTTCGTCCATCTCTGATCGCGACACGCCAATGATGCGGGAATCGGCCGGAATCTGTCCATCTGCCCAGCGATGATAAAGCGCTGGCAGCAGCTTTTTCTGAGCG
>JBCBYJ010000164.1:0-4689 GCA_039815905.1 Pseudomonadota bacterium
CTGCGAACGCGAACACGAGCGCGCGCAGGGATTCCCCCACCCGCTTGTCGGACATGTGCCACCAGAAAAACGTGAAGCCGCCAAAGGAACACACTGAGGCAATCACCCCGCTCCACCCCCAAACCCGCGCTTGCATAGGCTCGCTCACGCCCGCGCTAAAGGCTTGGAAATTGGCAAAGCCCGAAAGCCCGGCGGCCGCCAAACCGGCCATTAAAAACACCAGCGCAAGCATCGAGATGATCAACCGCTCCGCCCATTTCTGTTTGTCTTGGCGCGGCTCTGACGCGGGCGACAAGGACACGCCTTGAGGCGCTTCGATACGGGTCGGCTGAGGCCATGCCGGACCGATCTCGACCAGCTCCGCCTGGATCGGCGCGGGTGGCTTAGACGCGACGGGTAAGCGGGGGTCAATCGGAATGATCTCAGCTTCGGAGAACGGCTCGTGATTCCACTCACCCGCTTCGGTTTTCTCGCGCAAATAAGCGATTAGCGGTCCTTCGCTGCCGCAGGCGGCGCAGTGCACACGCCCCCGCGACAGGGACAGCTTTAAACCGCCCGCCGCGCCGCACCCTGGGCAATCCTCATGGGCGACGCCGCGGGCGTCAAACGCGTCTTCCAAGCCCGCTTGTCGCAAGGCTTGATCCAGCACATCTGACGTGGTCGAAATCGCGCCCATCTCAGTCCTTTAACCTCTACTTGATCCCATTTTGTTCTTATTATGTTCGATCCTTAATCGCGTCAAGCCAAAGAAAAGCGCGACGCGCATTTTTTAACTCGACGCACACGGTTTTCGGGCATAAAACGTCATATTATGACACGCTTAAGATCCAAAACACCTGCGACGGGCGCGCGGCGACTGCATCGGCGGCGCTGGCGCAATACCGAAGGCGACAAACCCAGCCAACAGGACTTGATCCAAGCGGCGGCGGATGAAGCACAATTGGCGGGCAAATCGCTCACGGCGATCCGCAAACATGTGCTCACCGTCTTGCTCAATGCGACCCGGCCTTTGACCGCGTATGAAGTGCTGGACTCGCTCAAAGGGGTGGGCTCGATCTCGCCTCCTACGGCCTATCGCGCGCTCGATTTCCTCGTCGCCCTCGGCTATGTGACGCGGATTGAAAGCTTGAACGCCTATATGGCGCTTGATCTGGGGCCAAGTGAACTGCCGCTGGTCCTGTTCGTCTGTGAAAAATGCGGCTGCGCGGAAGAACTCGCCGCGACCGATGCGGTGGTCAGCGTCATCCACCGCGCCGATGAAGAAGGCTATCATGTCCATACCGCATCTCTAGAAGTGCGCGGCGATTGTCGCGGCAAGCTGGGCTGCGGCGTCCACACATCATCCGGCGCTGCGATCCACCAAGACCGCCACAAATAGAGCCGGCGCGTCACCGATCACAGCCCAGGCATGATTGGTGGCACGCTGAACCACAACATCGCCCGGTCCGATCTCCGTGTCTTCTTGATCGAGAATGAGCCGGACCCGGCCTTTGACCAGAATGATCGCATCTAAAGTGTGCGTGAGGTGCATGGCCGGATGCTTGCGCGTATCCGGCTGATGATCGCCAGCGCCCATATCGATAAAGGCTTGCCGGGTCAGCGCCGTAAGGTCTTCGAGCGAGGCCCCCTCCGGCGCTGGCTCAATCGCGAACCAGCGGATTTTGACCTTGCCAGCACCGGGCGAGAGTTGCGGCGTGCCTTTTGCCAGATCGTCGCTGCGCAGACCCGCCAATGGGCCCTGCGCCGCGTCGTGCCAAATCTCATATAAGCCGCCAACCTCACCGGATCGAAATATCTCGGCCGGGCCCTCATCAATCATGATCTGAGATTTCCCGTTTGGGTCATTCTCCGTCACCACCCGGCGTAGATTCGAAATTGCATTGACGACATCACTCATCGCGCGCGCTCCTGTCTGTTGATGGTATGTTTAGCGTCATTTCTCTTTTGACCCAAGCGATGTGTAGCGTCCCGCGTCGGACCAGGAGGCTGAGTTTGCGGGGTTGGGTTCATTTCTCACTGGAGATGCTTGCGCAGGAGTCGCCGGGATTAGAGGTTCGCTCACTCTTTCAAACGCTTCCCCCAGCCCCAAACCCCTCACGGTGTTCCCACCTGAGGTTTTTCAAAAGGCTAGGCGCGCTTTAATAAAACGCGGTACGAACTGCCGCTCTCTCGAGACGGCGTATAGCGCTTAATCAAAGCGCGCCTGCGACGGGCTGTTTTCTAACTGTCCGAAGCGAGCGACATGCTCCTTCGAATACCGGACCAGATGGCGAAATGACGGGCCCGTGGACCCAACCAGCGGGTACAGAACCGCTGGGCACCTTAACTCGACCCGACTGTGACCACGCTGGACGGGTTACGGACCCCGCCCTGCAGCCACAGGCCGCCGCTCTCCCACCTCTATCCAGCCGTTCCGGACAAGCCTTTCCTTGGGAGGAGATGGCAGTGAGTATACATGCGTTTTGGAGGGTGGGGATTGGGTGTCGGATTCACTGTCGGATTAAGCCGGACGAAGCGCGGCGTCTTCCTTGACCGCGCCGCGACCCCAGGATCCACCCCGCGCCGGTGCCACGGGCCGCTCGGTCTGGAGGTGGACCCTCAGACGGCCTGCGCCTGTCGAGCGAGACGCCGGGGATAGAGTGTGGGAAAGACGTGGGGATTCAGGCTCTGGTTAAAGTCTAAAGAACCCTCGCTCCTCCACGCTCTGCGCGGCTTTACTCCGCGAGCGCTTCAAACGGGTACACTTCGGTGGTAACCGAAGCCTGGCCGAGCTTGCTATAGCGGGGGCCAGAGATGGCTTCAGGTTTGAAAATCTCATCCAGCTTCTGCACCCTGTCTGCGCTCAAAGTGACTGCGTTGGCGCCGAAATTCTCTGCCAGATGTTGGATATTCTTGGTGCCAGGAATGGCGACGATTTCAGGGGCTTTCGCCAAGGTCCAAGCAATCGCCAATTGCGGCAAGGTGCAGCCCAAATCACCGGCCATCTCGCGCGCACCGGGCACCAGCCTCATATTCTCTGAAAAATGCGGGTCGGCGAGGCGTGGGAAGAAGCTGCGGCGCATGTCGCCCTCCCAATAGTCCGCCGGATCGACCGGGTTGGCCGCGAACAAGCCACGTCCAACCGGCGAGAAGGCGACGAGCGCGGTGCCCAGCTCGCGGCAAGCCTCGAGCACGGCGATTTCAGGATTGCGCACAATTAAAGAATACTCGGATTGCATGGCCGCAATGGGGTGAACCGCGGCGGCGGCCCGCAACATGTCGGCCGACATTTCCGACAAACCAATCGCACGGATCTTGCCTTGTTTGACCAAATCCGCCAGCGCGCCGACGGAGTCTTCCAAAGGCACATGTGGGTCAGGGCGGTGCATGTAATAGAGATCGATCGTCTCGGTTTGCAGCCGCTGCAGGCTCGCTTCACAGGCGGCGATGATCGTTTCGGGGCGCGCATCGAGGGTGCGTTTGCCGTCTTTAAAGCCGAGCACGCACTTGCTGGCGAGCACGAACTCGCCGCGTCGATGTTTGAGGAATTTGCCGATCCGCCGCTCGCTCTCGCCCATGCCATAAAGGGTCGCGGTGTCGAGAAAGTCATAGCCAAGATCTAAAGCGCGATTGAGCAGCGCATCTGAGTCAGGCTCTGAGATGGGTTGATTATAGGCATGCATCATATTCATGCAGCCGAGCCCAACCGGATTGACCGAAAACGGTCCAACACTTCGCTTTGACATGTGGGGGGATCCTAATTCAAATTTTTCTGACCAAGCCAGCATGGGCGAGGCTGAGTGATTTTTCAATCGTCAAGCGTGTCAGCTTTGCCGCGGATCCAAATTGCATCCGACCCGCTGTTTAGAAGATCGCCAGGGGCGCTCTAATCGGCTGCGGGCCGCAGCAGGGTATTATCGGCAAAGGTCAGCATCTGGTCTGAGCGTGGGACGCGGCTCTGCGTGTCCAAACCGGGTCAGAACGATCCCACTTCTAGGAGCTCCAGCGACGTTTTCCACACCCCCTCGCGGGCATTGAATGAGGTGGCGCAAGACACCGTCGCATCCGGATAAGTCGCGTTTGAACACGTCCAACCCGACCAAACGGTTGACGCAGGCTTTGCCTCATCGCCGCCAGACAACGCGGATTTTTTTGCGTCGAGCACATCAACATTGAAGTAGCAGTTGTAGACCAAGCCTGTATTCGCGCCCAAGAAGCGCACTTGGTATTCTTGAGACAAGACGTCGGCCGCGCGGGTTGCGGTCTTTTTGCCAGGGTCCAAATATTTGGAGGCCTTCAACTCTGACCAATCATCCGAAGATCCTCCAGGCGCCCGCTCGAGAAAGACCACGTTCGTGCCTTGACTCTCGTCCTGCAACCCATTGGAGGCGATTATATTCACCGTCACAGGCGTGTCGGTCGTCTTGCTGATCGTTTTACACGTTTCGGCATTTACGTTCCCGAGTAACAGGCAACACCCCCCTGCAATTAAGGTGAGTTTATGCATCTATTTACTCCTATTCGGCCAAGCTTTATTTGTTTTAATCGAGGCCGGTATTAGCGACTATTCTGGTTGCGCTCAACGTTACATAGTCCCAGTGTCTCACGGGGGTCATTTGCTGGCGTGCGGCATGGGGGTAACCGGACCCAATTTGTGACGATCCGGTCTTGCGCGCATGACCTTGCCCTTCGCCGATGCGAACCAAACCG
>JBCBYJ010000165.1:0-4679 GCA_039815905.1 Pseudomonadota bacterium
GCCATCTTTGATCGAGGTCCAGAACACCGTTTCAATCGTAGCATCATTTTGCGCAGCGGGGGCCGCCGCTGGGGCCGTTGATGCGGGCGCTGCCGCCGTCTGATGCTTATCTAAGGCGCGTTTGATATCGGCAACGAAGTCGCCCCAACGGGGGTCATTTCGGTCGCCATCCCAGCCGATCAAATCTGCGGTTTGGGTCAGCTCGAACATGATCGGGCGGTCCGCCTCTTCGATCATGGCAGGCACCACGTCGCTGCTGCGCTGGCCAAGCGTCGCTTCGGCACGGACCCATTTGGATTTGACCGAGGTCTGCGACCACAGCACCACGACTACATTGGAATCGCGAAGCATCGACTCGGTCACTTCATCATAGGTCTGCCCGGCCCGGAGCACTTTATCCCACCAGACAGAGAGGCCTTCTGCGTCTAAGGCCGTTGCAATGGTCTGCGCGAGTGGGCGATCCGCCCGGCTATAGGATAAAAATATGTCCGCCAATGTCCCCGTTCCCCTGATGCACGCATGGTTAATTCTACCGCAGGGCATAGCATTGGCACAGAAATCGTGTGAGCCAAAGCCTTGATTGCAAGACTTGGCCATCTTTCAGCTATGTGAAAACTTGTTTCGTTTCAGACGCCAAGCGCAATTACATCTTGCATGACCAAAGCTTCCCATGCTTTTTGAACTCTGCGTAAAGTGGGACATTCGTGCATGACATTTCGGTTCAATGACGAATTGCTTTTATCGCAAGAGGATCGCGCTTTGGCGCAGAAATCCTATCCGAACATCTTCTTCGCCCTCGATCATCCAGAACTGCGCGCTGAGTTTGAGCGCATTGATGGACGAGCCATGAAAGCCAAACGCACCTCTCGCTGGATTGGCTGCGCCGCCTTGGTATTTGCCACGCTGTCCCTGCTCACGTTTCCGAGCGAACCGCTGATTAAAGGGATTTGGAAATCGAGTTTAGAATATGAAATTGTCTTTCAATATATGGCCATCTTGGGGGCGGGGTTCGGAATTCTAGCGCTTATTTTCGGCAATATCGGGCTTGGATTTGGCAAAGTGAAACGCAATTGGCTGCAATTGCGCCTGATCACGGAGCGTTTGCGGCAATGGCATAGCCAATATCTTATCGCGCACGCCGCTGAGATCGCCGCCATCGCCCATGAGACTCGCGATCCAGCCGATTGGCTGGCCAAGCGATCGCTCGCTTTTCAACGATTTAAACGCAGTTTCATTGACCAAATTGGCAGCGAGTTTGCCAAATATACGCGCGCGTCTGCCGCCGCGTTTTCAGGGCAGAGCATTACCGATCCAAAAGCGAAAATCGCGTTTTGGATCGACGAGAGCTGGGCCAAGACAGCCGCTCAAAAACCCGATAAAACCCATCAAACTTGTCTGGATGAAGTCTATCGCGCCTATGAAGAAACGCGCCTGACCGGACAGATCCAATATACCAATTATGTTTTATCCGCCGATGGTGCGTTCTGGTCTTCGCCGGCCAAACAGCTGCATGTCCTGGGAAATCTTAGCTATGTGCTGGTGATCATGGCCTTCATCGCCAACCTCGTCGCTTTGGCGAGCGCGGTTTGGTCTGGGTTTCCTATAGATTGGCCGGTGCTGAGCTCGCTCGCCATCGCCTTTGCAATTGTTGCAGTCGGCGTCCGAGCGCTGCTCGAAGGGTTGCGACCGCAGCGCGAAACGCGGCGTATGCAATTCTACGCCGCCGCCATCAATCACGCCGATGAAGCGTTCAAAACCGCTCGCACGCATGCCAAACGTATCGAGGCGATGAGCCTGTTAGAGCGCGCCTCATATGACGAGATGATCGAGTTTATGGGCTCGAATGAGCGGGCGAGATTTGTGCTTTAACGCCGCGCGCAAGCGGCCAGCGCATCATCATCCGCCGTCAACGCTTCAGCGACGCGATAGGGTGCATCGGTTGCCAGCATGGTCAGCCCCGCATCGGCCAAGTCTTGAAACTCGCTCGGGTCGCCATCGGCCCAATAGACATCGTCTAAGCGCTCGCCAGGACGTCCCAGCGTGCCAAACGCTGTCTCGACCCCGCGATTGCCAATCGCTTCAAAGGCTCTGGGATTGGGATTGCTAATGCCGAGCCAGGCGACGACATGATCAAAATTCACGCCTGCAGCTTCTAAGTCGCGTTGATGCGCGGCGCTATCAATCCCAGCCGTCATCATCAGATCAGGCGCCAGCCCGGCCACTTCGATGGCCTGATTATCATTGTAAGTGATCAGCACGACATGGTCCTCGGCCCCCGCCGCGCGGACTTGCGAAATGATGTTGCGGAAACTGGTTGTTGGCTTCTTGTCCAACTCCACAATCACGCCGCGCGCTTTGGCCCATAAGAGCACATCGGTGAGTTTAGGCGGTGTAAAAGATGTGATCGCACCCGAATTGTCTGTCAGATTCAGCGCCTGAATGTCCGCCCAATCACGATCGGCGACCGCTCCATCCCCCGTGGTGGTGCGCCCGAGCGTGCGATCGTGCAGCAGGAACAAAACGCCATCACGGCTTTCAACCACGTCAATCTCGTGGATAATCAGGCCTTGGTCGGTGCCATAGTCCAAAGTCTCGATGGCGTTTTCAGGATAGCCTGGCGCCGGACCGCCGCGGTGCGACGCGATCAACAAACCGCCCGACTCGCGCACACAATCAAAGAAGGCCGGCAACGGGCCAAGATCATAGATTGTGCTGCCGGACTCGCTCGTCGCATTTGCTGGGGCAGCGGCCTCGGTGACGGCCACCTCGCTGGTGGGCGCCGTTGGACCGGCGTCTGGCGTACATGCCGTTAGGGCCAAGCCTGTCGCCAATAGGGCGGCTGGGAGGATGGGTCTCATGGATTTTACGCTTTCATTTCTTGCCGATCTCACTTGCACAACCTACAACATGTAGCAGACCCCGATAGGGGCAAAAGGTTCAAAGTTTACGGAGGAATGCGATGCAAGGCATCATGCAAGACTGGCAATTGACCAGCAACAAAATTCTCGAGCATGCAAAACGGATCAATCCGATGCGCGAAATCGTCACCCGGCGGGTCGGCGGCAACATTGTTCGCACGTCCTATGCGGAATTGTTCGACATGTCGAAACAAGTGTCCGGCGCGTTGATCGAATCCGGGATTTCGCTGGGCGACCGGGTGGCCACACTGGGCTGGAACTCGGCCCGTCACATGGCCGCGTGGTATGGCACGATGGGCATTGGCGCGGTCTTGCACACCATCAATCCGCGCCTGCACCCCGAACAAATCGCTTGGATCGCCAATCACGCAGAAGACAAAGTTCTGATCTTCGACACGACCTTCCTACCGATTGTCGAAGCCGTGAAAGATCACCTTAAAACCGTGAAAACCTTTGTGATTTTCGCCAGTGCGGATGAGCTACCAGAAAATTCCGTCGGCGCTGTGGCGTTCGATGAGTGGATTTCCGGCAAGCCTTTGACCGCCAGCTGGGGAGATTTCCCAGAAGAGACCGCTTGTGGCCTGTGTTACACGTCCGGCACCACCGGTAACCCAAAAGGCGTGCTCTATTCGCACCGCTCGAATGTGCTCCACACGATGATCACCATGAGCAAAGACGCGATGGGCATGGGGTCTGATGATGTCGTGCTTCCGGTTGTTCCAATGTTCCACGCCAATGCTTGGGGCTTGGCCTTTGGCTGCCCGGCAACCGGGGCGAATATGGTCATGCCCGGCGCGCAAATGGACGGCGCCAGCATCTATGAATTGCTCGACACTGAAAAAGTCACGATCACGGCCGCCGTGCCCACAGTCTGGCTCGGCCTATTGACCTATTTGCGCGAGAATAATCTGAAACTGCCGTATTTGCGCAAAGTTGTGATCGGTGGATCGGCCGTACCAGAGGCGATATTGCGGGCCTTTGAAACTGAGTTTGAAGTCGATGTGATCCATGCCTGGGGCATGACAGAGACCAGTCCGCTCGGCACGCTCGGCACGCTGCCACCGCACCTCATGGACGCCGATATCGATGTCCGAATGGCGCAAAAGCTGAAACAAGGTCGCCCGCCCTTTGGGGTTGAGCTAAAAATCGTCGATGATGAGAATAATGACCTGGCCTGGGACGGCACCACATCTGGCCGCTTGCTGGTCCGCGGCCCCGCCATTGCGGGGGGCTATTTCAAAGGTGATGGCGGCAATGTCCTCGATGAAAACGGCTTTTTCGACACCGGTGATGTCGCCAATATGGACGCGTTTGGCACCATGCAGATCACGGACCGCGCGAAGGACGTGATCAAATCTGGCGGCGAGTGGATCAGCTCGATCGATATTGAAAACATCGCGGTTGGCCATCCCAAAGTCGCCAATGCCGCAGCGATCGGGATCTATCATCCAAAATGGGATGAGCGCCCGCTTCTGATCGTTCAGCCGGCCCCTGGCGAAGCGCCGAGCAAAGAGGACGTGCTGTCACAATTAGAGGGCAAGATCGCCAAATGGTGGACCCCAGACGATGTCGCCTTCGTGGAAGAAATCCCGCTCGGCGCGACGGGCAAAATCAACAAGCTGAAACTGCGCGAGCTTTTCAAAGACTATACTTTGCCGACCGCTTAGTCGTCAGCCTCTGAAGGCTCTGCGGCCTTTGGCAAGACAGAGTAGATTGCGCTCCCATCCTTCACCATCTCGACCTGGTGCGGGTATGGGATCT
>JBCBYJ010000166.1:0-4636 GCA_039815905.1 Pseudomonadota bacterium
GTCGCCCGGCGTGTGGCGCAGCAGCATGAGATCGCACGTGCCGATAATGGCGGTAAGGACATTGTTGAAATCGTGCGCCACCCCGCCTGCAAGCTGGCCTACGGCCTGCATCTTGGTCGCCTGGGCCACCTGACGCTTGAGCTGGTTTTCCTCGCTTGAATCGGCAAGGCTGAGCAGGACCGAGGCCTGTCCAAGCCCACGCACTCCGGCAATACCCATCGAGACCGTTTCGCTTGGCTGATGCGCCAGACGCACCGCCATGTCCCCGCTGGTGGCCGGCCCGCGCCCATGGCGGCGCACCGCATCGGACAAGGCCGCCTTGTCCTCGCGCACCACCAGATCGGTCGGAAACGCGGGAAGCCCGCGCCCTTCGCGATCAACCGAGCGCAAGAAGGCCTCATTGCCAAACAGGAAGCGACCGTCGCGATCCGTCATGGCAAGCCCCAACGGCAATTGTCCCAGCAGCGCATCGAGCTGCGCAACACCCGCCTGACTTGATCCGTCCCAACCACTGCCAATGCCAACGCCGCTATCGATCAGCAGCATCAGCGTGGAGCTTTCATCGGCGTGGGTTTTATCTTCCAGACCCGGTTCTTCAATCGCGACGTCGATCAACGTCTGCGGCTTGCCGCCGCGCCCTTCGCGAGCAAAAAACAGACGATCGCGGTCATCCGATCGCAAGAGCGATACAAAATCCTGCCCCGCCAGAGTGGCCGTGGGATCTCCGGCCGCGCGTTCGGCAAAGCCAGCGCTGACTGCGCGGATGGTGCCCTGCGCGCTCGTGATCGCTGTCTCAATTCCGGCTCGGCTGAGCATCTGGCCAAAGGGACCCGCAAGATCCAGCGCCTCGACCCGCGACACTTCCTCAAGCGCAAGCGGGGTAAAACGCCAGATCAGATGGTCATCGCCGCGTCCGGCGCGAATGGCAGTGACGCTCCATTGCCGTAAGCCTTCAGCAAGACCGGGCAGCTTCTCAAGCGTGGCAAAGCCATCGCGCCACGCTTCGCGCGCGGCCCTGGTGAGCACCTCAAGCCCAGCGCGATCAAGCGCCAGTTGCGGGGGCGCGCTCGCCAGATCGAAGGCATCGACATAGGCGCTGTTCGCGCAGACAAGGCGATTGGCTCTGTCCGTGATCGCAACGGCGACTGCGCCGCTTGCCGCCTCACCCTCAATGGCTGCCAAGGTGACCGACCAGTCCGGCGAAGCCACCACGACCTCGCCTGTTCCCGCGCGCGTGCGTTCGAACGCGAAGACTGCGCCCAGCAAGACCACCAGGGCGAGGCCGTAAACTAAGGTGAGCACCACATTGGACGTCACCACAAAGACAAGGCCGGCGCTTACGAGCAAGCCCAGCCCAACCGCTCCCAACGCGATCCGGACCGTATGGCCCGGCCGCTCGCTTGGGAGATTTGCTGAGGCTGCGCTGCTCACGCCTGTTCGTCCTTTGTCAGGGCTTTTCGTTCTGAGGCGCGAGGAGCTTGGCCGCCGCGCGTCCTCAGGTCTAGTTCGCCTTAAGCCTCTGGTCGAGACGCTCTTCCATGGCTTTCAAGCGTTTTGCCCGTTTGCGCGCGACCATAAAACGCCAGACAAAGCTGGAAACTACATAGCCCAGCGCTGAAGCCACGATCGAGAGGACAAGAAAGCCAAACACAGTGACGGCGGCCATCTCGAACACGCTGACGAGCCAAGCGAAGAAGCCACCACTCAATTCCTCGCGCGCGACCTCGCCTACGGTCTGATCAATGTTGAGCACAAATTCGCCAATCTGATTGGCGACCACAACCCAGAATGCCAGTGTAAAGGGGTTGGTCACAAAGGTAACAAGCGTCGCAAGCGGCACATTGGCGCGCGCGGGCAGAGCCAAGAAAGCGGCCAGGAAAATCTGTCCCACCGGAATGATAAACGCCGAAAACAAACCAAGCGCCACACCGCGCGGCACCGAGCGCCGGGTGAAACGCCACAGTTCGGGCGACAGAAAACGGTGCGCGATCGGCGCGAGATACTTGTTCTTCGCCATCTGCTCGCGACGCGGCATGTAGCGACGGATCAGATCACGCCCGAGCGTCTTGGACCGCCAGTCAATCTTGCGCGAACGACGCGATGGCGCCGGGTTAGAGCTCATGACGCGGATCCCTCACACAGCCGGCGATCCAAGCGCGCGGGCCTTGAAGCGGAAAGAGGCGATGAAAACTGAGACACAACAACTCTGATATGGGTAGGCTGCGCGGTCTGACAATTGCGTGAACCTCGAAAGGGCGATGCCGCTTAGGACAAACGCTGCCAAACGAGGCTTAGCTGCGGCGAACGTGACCTTTTCCCTTTACCCTTTTTCCCGCATCAACCGCGCCTTGTCGCGCTTCCAGTCGCGGTCCTTGATCGTGGCGCGCTTGTCATGGGCTTGCTTGCCCTTGGCCAGCGCCAGCTCCACCTTGGCGCGACCGGTGGAGTTAAAATAGACCGAGAGTGGCACCAGCGTCATGCCCTTGCGCTCAATAGCTCCGAACAGCTTGTTGATCTCGCGCTCATGCAGCAGCAGTTTGCGGGGACGGCGCGGCTCATGGTTCAAGCGGTTGCCGTGGCTGTATTCCGGGATGTTCGAGTTGATCAGCCACACCTCGCCTTCGCGCACTTCGGCGTAGCTTTCCGCAATCGTCGCCTCGCCCGCGCGCAAGGCTTTCACCTCGGTGCCCTGCAAAGCGAGCCCGGCCTCGAACGTGTCTTCAATATGATAGTCGAACCGCGCGCGGCGATTGTCCGCGACGGTTTTGAGCTTGTCGAAAGTCTTGGGTTTGGGCCGGGACATGGTGGCGAGGCACATAGGAGCTTGCCGCGCGTTTCGCAAACTTCGGCGCTCCTACCAAGATTGTGCATTCTGCAATTGAAATTACACAAAAAATGGTGAGATATAGCCCAGTTCTTGTTCCGTAAAGAACCAGTTTGGGGCTCAAAAATGCGTTTTCATCTTACGGCCATACTTGCCGGGTTGCTTTGCTTGTCCGGTGTAACGTTGAACCCGGCTCAGGCCCAGGAGGCGCCCAGCGTCCCGCTTGAGGCGTATGGCGCGCTTCCTCTGGTCGAAGACGCCGTCGTTTCCCCCAATGGCACTTACACCGCGCTGCTCATGAACCAGCGCTCAGAACGCGCAATCACCATTCTTGACGCTGCGGGCCAGCCGATCAAGCAGCTCGTCGTGGGCGCGGCCAAGGTTCGCAGTATCGAATGGGTCGGCGAAGAAGCGATACTGGTGCTGCGGACTGAAACCGGCACGCTCCCCGTCCAGTACATCAACCGCAAGCAGGAGTTCCTGCGCGGCAATGTGATCCCGCTTGATGTTCGGCGTCCCATCATTTCGATCTTCGCCGAGCAGAAGTATATCGCTAATGTTCTGACTGGATATTATGGCATCCGCAACGTGGACGGCCGCTGGGTCGGCTTTTTCGGCGGTCTTCGGCGCGGCAGCCGCTCAGGCGATCGCAACCGCCTGCTTGATCGTGCGCCAGCGCTCTTCGGAGTCGACATGACGAGTGGCGATGTCGATCTTGTCAGCCTGCCTGACGATTATCCGAGCGTGCGCGACTGGGTCGTCGATGACGATGGAAGTGTCGGCGCGCAGCTTCAGCTTGATGCGAATAACGGCAATTGGCGCATCGAAAACGGCGAAGGAAAAACGGTCGCGCGCGGAAAGCAGAGACGCGGCGATATTCTTGTGCGCGGGTTCGACGAGACCGGGACCAAGATCATCTACCGCGAATATGACGACGCACTGGGCAAATACCGCAATTTTGCGGTGCCAAAGGCCGGGGGCACGCCGGTCGAATTGTGGCGCGATGTCAAAATCAATCGCTTTGTCTACCAGCCATTTTCCGCACGCATTCTGGGCTTGCGCAACACAGCGCGCGAATTGATCATGGCCGATGAGCGTAAACAGGCAATCCTCAAAGAGACCATGGATGCGTTCTCGTTCGCATCCTATCTGCAAATCGGAGATTTCACGCCCGACTTTTCAGCTCTGATCGCGAACACCAGCGGCAATTTCGACAGCGGCACCTGGTACAGGGTCAATGGCCTCACCGGGGAGCGATCAATCGTGGGGTTTCAGCGCCCGGCAATCCAGGGGATGGCCATCGGCAAGGTGTCCACTTTCTCCTATGAAGCGCAAGACGGCCTGGAGATTCGCGGCATCCTGACCTTGCCCCCCGGACGCGAGGCCAAGGACCTGCCAGTGGTTATCCTGCCGCATGGCGGCCCAACCGCCCATGATGTCGAGCGCTTCGACTGGTGGGCGCAGGCCTTTGCCTCGCGCGGATACGCGGTCTTGCAGCCTAATTTTCGCGGTTCAACCGGGCGCGGGGTTACCTTTATCGAGGCCGGCGATGGCGAATGGGGCAAGAAGATGCAGACCGACAAGTCCGATGGCCTCATGGCGCTGGCAGAGCGCGGGATAGTCGATCCTTCGCGTGCGTGCATCGTCGGCGCGAGTTATGGTGGTTATGCAGCGCTGGCCGGGGTCACCTTGCAGCAGGGATTTTACCGCTGCGCTGTCTCGGTCAACGGCGTTACCGAACTGGAGTCCACCTTGCGCGATCTGCGCACCGGGACCCGCGACATCATCACGCGTTCCTTTGACAAGCAGTTT
>JBCBYJ010000167.1:0-4629 GCA_039815905.1 Pseudomonadota bacterium
CCAGGCTGCTGAGCGTGCCGCGCCGAGTCTCTTCGAACAGTTTGGTCAGCTCACGCGCCATCGCCGCTTCGCGCCCGCCGCCCAGCACGTCGGCGAGATCCCTCAAGCTTTCGGCGAGTCGCGGGCCGGTTTCGTAAAAGATCAAGGTGCCGGGGACGCTGATAAACTCAGCCGCGGCTTTTTTGCGGGCCCCAGACTTTGGCGGCAAGAACCCACAAAACATGAATCGATCACTCGGCAAGCCACTCGCGACCAGCCCGGCCAGCAAGGCAGAGGCGCCCGGCAAAGGATAGACACGCTGGCCCGCATCCAATGCCGCTCGGGCAAGTTTCCAACCTGGATCTGAGACCAGCGGCGTGCCCGCATCACTGATCAGCGCAATGGCGCCGCCATTTTCGAGCTTGTCGATAATTTCAGGCCGGCGCTTTGCCCCATTATGGTCATGGTAGGGGCTGAGTTTTGCGCGAATGCTATAGGCATCTAAAAGCCGTCTTGCGACACGCGTGTCTTCGGCCAAAATCTCATCCGCTTGCGCCAGAGTGTCCACGGCGCGCAAGGTTATGTCCCGCAAGTTCCCGATTGGGGTGGCGATGATGTAAAGACCCGGATCGAGTGGTTGCGCCGCGCTCATCGCGGATTTAGGTTCGCCAGATAGGCGACTCGCCGCGCCGCTTTTTGGAGTAGAGGATGAGGGACTTTTTGATGACATTACCGGCAACATTGCGCGTCCGCAGGCCTCTGCCAATCCTGTTTTTTGCGACCTTCTTGGCGCTGGCTGGCTGCGCAACGCAAGCGCCAGGACCCGTCGGGCCTATTTCGACCGGCAATCCCCGCGTGGATCCCGTCGTGACGGGCAATGGCGAACCCGGGTCTGACATTGATGAAGAGGGCATGGGTGAGCTCGAAGCTCAAAGACCGACCGGGCCTTACACGCCGCCGCATATGGACGGCCGAGACATCATCCGGGCCGGCGTGATGCTGCCTTTCACTCACCCAAATGAGCGCGTGCGCCAACAAGCAGAAGGCATGTTGGCCGGGATCGAGCTTGCTCTGTTTGATTATGGCAATGAGAATATTGTCATCCTGCCAAAAGATACAGGCGGTTCACAAAGCCAAGCGATTGAAGCCGCCGAAGATCTGGCTGCACGTGGCGCAGATGTGGTCCTCGGGCCGCTCTTCGGGGCGAATGTGCAACCGGTTAAAACCGCGATGACGCCAGAAGCGCCACAAGGCTTTTTTGGGCTTGGCGCGGCTGAACCGGAAGCTGGTGCGCCGGTGATCGCGTTCTCGAATGACCGCTCGGTTGCCTCGTATGGCGCTTGGCTGGCTTCGATCGCGCCAGAAGAAGAGGTCAATGCAATCATCGAGTACGCGGCGCTTCGCGGGTATGATCAATTCGCGTTCTTTGGCCCGCAAAGCAGTCTCGGCATCCAAATCGAGGCGGCGATGCAAGACGCCGTGATGTTGAATGGCGGTTTCATGATTGCCTCGGGCTTCTATCCGGCGAGCTCGACCAATCCAAATAGTGAGGCTGAATTTTTCGCCAAGACGATTGAAACCGCAGTGGCGACCGGGGCGCGGGTTGCAGTTTTGGTGCCAGAGCGCGGCAATCGCTTGCGCCGGATCGCGCCTTTGCTGGCCTATTATGGGGTCGATACGCGGCAAGTTAAAATGCTTGGGACAGGCGGCTGGAATGATCCCAATATTTGGCGCGAGCCAAGCCTACGCGGCGCTTGGTTCCCAACGGCGCCTTCGGTCGATGTGGCTGAATTTGAGCAAAGCTTTGCCCGCATGTATGGCACGCAGCCGAGCTCGCTCGCGGCCGTGGCCTATGATGCGGCCGCTCTGGTCGTGGCGCTTTCGCAAGATGGCGCGCTGGAGACTGAAGAGTTGATCAATCGCGATGGCTTTTTAGGGGTCAATGGCTTGTTCCGGTTCCGCGATGATGGCACCGCAGAACGCTCATTGGCGATTATGGAGATTGACCCGACCGCCGAAGATGGCAGCGGTGTGCGCGAAGTCTTACCAGTCTCTCCAAGCTTCGATCCAACCATTGGTTAGAATGCCAGACCGCGAACATGGCTGGTAGGCATTAACGTTGGCGAGGCCCGTCAAGACTGGGTGCGTCAAGATTGGGCGTGGGTTTCATTTTCACGAGATAAGTCTTCTGCCGGTTTTGGTGGCAGTCTCAACAACTGCCGTGCGGCGGCGCGGTGCGAGTCCTTAATGTGCGCACCGACCAGGGCCAGCGCTGTGGCGAGCACGGTTGCATCATCGGTGAAACCCATACCGGTCAGCACGTCTGGGATCGCATCGACCGGCAGAACAAAATATCCCAGCGCTGCAAACAGAATCAATTTCACTTTTGTCGGCGTTTCAGAATCCACAGCGCAATAATATGCGGCGGCTAAATCATCAGCGAAGGGGATGCGTCCGGCCACCCGCAAAAGCTTCGGAATGAGCTTGCGTTTGGTCTTGCGCCGCTGCTTTTCCGTTTGGATGGGCAGCTGCGTGGGGACGGTTTCCCCGTTTTCTATTATGATTGCCGTTGGGTCAGACATTGGCCGCGCGCTTACTTCCTTCTACATCGCCTCCAAAGCACATATTGGAGGACTTTCCATGGAACTCAACTCAAACATTTCTGCCGTCATTACAGGCGGCGCTTCCGGGCTTGGCGCGGCGACCGCACAGCTCTTGGCCAGTCACGGCGTGAAATGCGCATTATTCGATTTAAATGCCGAAAAAGGCGAAGCCATGGCAAGCGAGATTGGCGGCGTTTTCTGCAATGTGAACGTGACCTCTGATGAGAGCGTTGATGCCGGCTTCGAAAAGTCCCGTGCAGCGATCGGCCAAGAACGTATTTTGATCAATTGCGCGGGCACCGGCAACGCCGTCAAGACTGCGAGCCGAAACAAAGAAACCGGTGAAATCACACATTTCCCGCTCGATAAATTTGATCTCATTATTCAGATCAACCTGGTGGGTACGTTCCGATGCATCGCAAAATCTGCGGCGGGCATGATGACGCTCGACCCGATTGAAGGTGAGCGCGGCGCCATCGTCAATACCGCTTCGGTTGCTGCAGAAGATGGCCAAATCGGCCAGGCCTCATATTCGGCATCAAAGGGCGGCGTTGTCGGCATGACGTTGCCGATTGCGCGGGATCTGTCGCGTGAATTGATCCGCGTGAACACGATCCTACCTGGGATTTTTGACACCCCATTGCTCGCCGGTGCGCCCGAAAAAGTCCGCCAAGCGCTTGGCGCTCAAGTGCCGAACCCGGCGCGCCTTGGCAATCCGAATGAGTATGCGTCGCTCGCCGTTGAGATGTGTAAGAATGGCTACTTTAATGGCGAAGACGTGCGCTTGGACGGGGCCATTCGGATGGCGCCGCGCTAAGCGAGACCCGATCTCTTAAACGGCCAAAGCCCGCCAAAATGGCGGGCTTTTTCCACTCTACTCGGTACTCTACGCACTCTACGCGATCAGTAAGACCCTACACTTCAGGGCGTTGAATCTCGCTGGTCAGGTTCATGAGTACCTCGTCCGCGTTAAAATATGATGGATCATCGGGCTTTTCCCCTCTGCCCATGGTGATTTCTGTGGTCGCTTCATATCGCACCACTTCGCGATAGTCCCAAGCGGGCCCCCAGAATGGATCATAATAGTGGGCGCCCCAGCTGCGCGGGAAGCCATGCAGCCGGCCGCGGCGGCCATAGAAGCGATAATTGCAATAGAAGCTGGAATAATAAGGCGATCCGCCAAAGCCACTGGCATAGACCCGGCGGTCCTCATCGGTATCGCGGCGAATGACTTTGAAATGATCGAAGCCCTCTAAATCGGTTAGCTCAGCGGCGCGATAAAGGAGATACGTCTCGACCGTTTGGCGATCTGTTAGACTGTTGCCCGCGAAGCTGATTTGCCAGCGATTGTTCTCAATTTGTTGATCCGCATAGCCTTTTTGACTGCCAATCGCGGCCTGATACGGCGTTGCCGTGGCGCACGCACCCAATACCAAAAGACCAGCAAGGGCAGATGCAAAGTGAAGTCGGGACATGGTGTGAATACCTCCAAAAGCCTGCATTCATAGAGCATTAACATATTCAACCTGAACGCCAGATAAATCCTATCAGATAATTTGAAGAAGTGTGACCCAGGTCACAGCCATGTGAAGTCTATTGCGATTTAACACCGGCGTGGGGGAGCGCTTGTGGAGGCCTAGCTTCGGCACGCGCTGGCAACTCATAGACCGGAGGCCCTGTCGGCTTGGGCCTCCGGTTTCCTTTTTTTAGGCGATTGCAACCACGCCCGACCGGTTCAGTTGTCTAAGTCTATTCGTCGCCTTTGAACAAAATGACCTTTTGATGCGGGAACGGGATTTCGATCCCGGCTTCGTCGAGCGCTTTCTTGACCATTTCTGGCACCGTGAAGCGGACGTCAAACCAATGCTCGCCTTTGACAAATGGCCGGGTGGCAAAGTCCACAGAGCTATCATTCAATGTCGAGACAACGATGACGGGCTCCGGATCGTCCAAGATCAGGGGGTGGTCTGCAAAGACTTTCTGGATCACGGCGCGGGTCTTATCGATGTCAGAATCGTAAGAGACGCCAAATGTCAGCTCGACCCCG
>JBCBYJ010000168.1:0-4612 GCA_039815905.1 Pseudomonadota bacterium
GGATTATGGCAATCGCGATTTTGTCCTCGGGCGTCGTGATGATCCTGCTCGCCGACTATGTGGCGGACTTCCTCAAGCGCAATCGTATGTACGAAGTGCTCGGGCTGTTCATTCTGTTCTTGGTCGGCGTCTTGCTGGTCACGGAAGGGGCGCACTTGGCGCATCTGAAAATGTTCGGCTTCCCGATCGATGCGATGAGCAAATCGAGCTTCTATTTAGTGGTTGGCGTCTTGGTGATCACAGACATTATCTCGACCAACTACCAGAAACGCCTTTGGGCCCAGCGCGAGGCAGAGTTGCTCAGCTCTGGTAATAAAGCCGATGACGCGATTAAGGCGGTGGATGCGCATATCGCCAAGCACGGCAATATTGGCTGACGGTGATTAGAGGCGGCGCAAGCGCTTGGTCAGCTTCACCGCCATCTGATTACTCTTGCGCCCCATGGCGCCCTCAAAAACGGGTTTGCCATCGCGCCCGCCTGATAAAAGTTCAACCGGTTGGTCCGCTGGCAGGCCGAGCAATAAAGTCGATCCGGCTTTCAACTCTGTCAGCCGACTTAGCGGCACCGTGAGACTGGCCAAACGCGCGGTGAGAATCGCTGTCATGTCTTGCGGCTCGCTGCGCGCCTCTGAGACGGTCGGCTCAGTGGCGGTTGGCTGAATGTCCTGATCGAGGAATTGCCCTTCAATCACAGCCAGCTCCGAGCGCAGACCGGGCGCTTCGATGGAGAATTCGCTGACCGCCACTTCACTCACTGGCAACAAGCTGCTGACATAGGCGACATCGGTTTCAATCGCTTGCAAGCGAAAGCCTTTGCCAATGGCCGGACCGAAGCCGACCAAAAGTTGTTCGAGCAGCGCACAATCAATCGCGCTGAGGCTCCATCCGTCACCTATGCGCCCGGTGGAGCCGCGCGCGCCGCAGGCTTTGGCTATGATCGCATCTGCGAGCAAAGGCGGAATGCAGATCAGCGCTCGAATGTCGGTTTCAGTCGGGCCAATGCAAGCAATGGCGCTTGATTTGCCTTGCATCAGGCCCGGCAAGTCGGCGCGCGCGAGCAGCGCTTGAGCGGCAACCGACAAAGCCGATTTCACCCCTGCGCCTGTGGCCAAAGCCAGCGCGATTTGAGCCCCTAAGCGTTGCGCATGATGATCAAATTCTGGCGGTACCGGCGTGACTTTAGGGGCGGGCGGCACGTCGAACACTTCGGTTGGCTTGAGCGCAATATTTTGCGGCGCAGATGGCGCGGGCTCCAATGCGCCCTTTTGTTGAACCGGGCGCAAGAGCGCTTCAATCTCTGCCGGGCTGAGCACGTTGCGTGAGCGTGGAAGCGGCGGATCATCATCTGCGATAAGCGGAGCAGCCGACCGCGAGCCGGCCTTTTCTTGCCAGTCTGCGTTTCGCTCAGGATCGGGTCCGTTTCGCATTCTGCACTCGTCACCAATTACAATTATGATCAGTGCGTTAACACGGTTAATGAAGCGTTAGGATTTTGGAGTCCGTCTAAGACAGAATCGGTCGCGATTAATCGTCCCGAACGATCCGTTCATTGCGCTCATGGCGCTCTTGCGCTTCGAGGCTGAGCGTTGCGGTCGGACGGGCTTCAAGTCGGCGCAGGCCAATCGGCTCGCCGGTATCATCGCAATAGCCATAAGTGCCTTCATCTATGCGGCGAATGGCGGCGTCGATTTTGGAAATCAGTTTGCGCTGGCGGTCGCGGGTGCGCAGCTCAAGCGCTTTGTCGCTTTCGGCGGACGCGCGATCGACCAAGTCTGGATGATTTGTGGATTCAGCCCGCAGATTGCCAATCGTCACCTTTGCACCATCGAGGATTTCATCCTTCCAGGTTTCAAGCTTGTGTCGGAAATAGGCTTGCTGCTTCTCATTCATGAAGTCTTCGTCTTCAGACGGCTGGTAACCATTGATATCAAAGTCTGCCATGGAATCGAATTCCTTTACACAATTTGCGCGCCCTATACTGCGGACCGATTAGATACGCAATCGCAATAATCAGACCAAGCGCGCCCTCAAGTCGCAACCAATTGCGGCGATGACGGGGCGAATGCAGGTCTTTTGCAGTTTGTTCAGTAACGAAGACTTGATCTTAGCCACCGCAATGTGCGCTAAGGGGAACAGGCATTTTTCGCACTTTGAGAATAGGATGCGGCCGTGTAGATGACGTCCCGGTGGCGACAGCGTGAAGTAGAACGGCCGTCCACGTGGCGGCAGGCCTTGCTGTTCAACAGCCTAATTCTGCTCATTCCTATTTTTGCCGCGCGGATCGTCGTCGCAGCCTACACCTCCGACATTGCCACCGATCCTTTAAGCCTCGAAGCGCGCACCGAAACGCGCCAAGAAATCGAGTCTGAGTTTCGCAAACTCGCCGCCTTCCCGGGCGAAGAACGACGACACTGGGCCAGCCGAATCGACCAGACTTTGAATGAGCGCGACTTTTCAGCGGCGCGGGGTTATCTCTTGGCGGCGCCCTTCATGTTGAACAAGCAGGACTCTGCTGCGGTGCTGGCGGCGGCGGATGCCGAAAGCTCTGGCAGCCGCGATCAGCGCTTGGCCCGCGCCGCGCTCTTATTCCTGCCGGAAGAGTTGCGGGCGAGTTACCAGCGTTCGATTGCGCCGCCGCCTCTGCCTGGAAATCCGGACGCCGAACCTGACGCGGCCCCGGACGCAGACACCGGCGATGATGCAACAGAGACCGCTGCCGAAGAGACCCTGCCCGATACGCCGCGCGCGGTCGGCAACACGATCCAGCTGACCCCGCTTGATGAGCCCTTTGCGGCGCAAGGCTCTTTCTTCTTGCTCGGCGACCCAGCCGATCTGACCCGGCGCAGCCAGAGATGGTTGGCGGGCGAGCCGGTCGACAGTCTGCAATTGCGTCTGCGCGCGCTCGGCCTGATGACGCAGGCCGATCCCGACCCAGAATCTCAAGCCATGTTCGAAGCGGCCTCGATCATGCGCGCTGCGCACCGCGCCAACCGCTTGAATGAGCGGTTTGCCAGCTATTTAAACAGCCGGGTTGAGGATGCTTTGCCCGAAGAAATTTTGCGAACAGAACTCACCGTTGCGTTCGAGCCGGTCATGACCACGCAAGCGCGGTCCAGCGAAGTGATCGCTGCCTACCAAACCGCACTGCAGCCAGAGGCGCGCGAACGGCTGGCGCGGGACATGATGATCATCGCCCGGATTGCCGAGCTGACCAGCTCATCCGGCGCGATCACACTGGTCGAACAAGCGACCACACCAGAGGACATGCGCCGTGCCTTATTGCTGTCAGAGTCTGGCGGGCATCGCTCGGTCGCACTGGCCCGCGAAATGGGACCTGAAGTGCTCGGGCTGGCGCAAATCGGGGTGCAATGGACGCGGCTCCTGGTCTTACAGGTCATGGGGCTGATGGCCCTTGGCATGGCGCTGATCTGGACAACTTTGTCGGCGCTGACCCAAGCCGAAGCGATCCGCTTGCGCTGAGCCGCCGTCTTACAGTCCGAACGCGCCTTTAATGCCATCAATCAGCAACTGAACCGAGAGCGCGGCGAGGATGACCCCGAAGATGCGTGTGATCGCTCCGGCGATGCTATCGCCCATCGCTTTGACCAGCGGTCCGGCGGCCAAGAAGAAGACCAGACAGATCAGCATGTTCGCGCCAATCGCACTGAGCACCGCGCCTTTCGCGACCCAATCGTCATGAGCGCTCATATACAGCATAGCCGTGGCGATAGAGCCGGGACCGGCCAGCATCGGAATGCCGATCGGAAACACAGACACATCATCCAAATGGTCCTGATGGTCGTCGACATCTGCCAAAACAGAATCGGCGCGGCTTTCCCGGCGCTCGGTGCGTTTCTCAAACACCATATCGAGGGCGATCAAGAATAGCAGCACGCCGCCCGCCGCGCGAAACGCGTCGAGCGTGATGTGCAGCTGATGCAATAACCATGCGCCGCAAAAGGCGAAGCCGAAAATAATCAGCGTCCCAACCAGGACCGATCGTATCGCCATCGACCGGCGATAGCTGGCAGGTCCGCGCGCGGTCAAAGACGCAAAGACAGGCGACACACCCGGCGCATCGATGAGGACGAAAAAGGTCACAAAGGACGCCGTGAAAATAGCAATGAATTCGCCGGACATGGCCGCGGCTCCCTCAATCAAAATACGTGAGGGCGCCCCTTATCCTTGATCTTTCAACGCGTCGAGGATTTCCGCCACATGCGGGTGCAATTCGGGTTTGCCAGAGCGCATCGCCACGACGCTGGGGGCGATCTCTCCTGACGAAAGCGACAAGATCATGCGATGCCCGCGCAAACGCTGCAGCAGCCCCTGTAAGCCTTGCGCCCCATCCGCGCGCACCAAGACCTCATGTCCAATATTGACGCAAAGCGTTTCCGTCGCTTCGCCAGATTCGATCAGCGAGATTCCCTCATCCAAAGGTACAATCTGCGTCGGGTTCGGCTGTTCAATCATGCTCGATCTTTCAGCCATTGCTCGCCTCCGCCGCCTTTAAGAGTTTCCGGCAGCGGGTTAAGGCCTGATAGGTCTCGCCAGCTGCACAAGCAGCCGAAATCTCAATGAGACGGGTGCGCACCATCTCGTCATTCCCCTC
>JBCBYJ010000169.1:0-4611 GCA_039815905.1 Pseudomonadota bacterium
CAATCGAAACGCCTGTCTTGGTCCTCCCAAGACGGGCGTTTTTTTTAGCCGCGCCGTGCGGCGTGCCGGGCATGGGCAAATGCGCAGAGGCTTAAAACGGTCGCAGACATCGCCCAGACAAGCGTCGCAGTTCCTATCCATCCCCAAACATCATAGGCGGTCGTCCCGGCCCAACTGCCGAGCCCGCCACCGACAAACATGAAGACGATATAGATTGTCATAAGCCGTGTGCGCACTGCCGGAGCCTCTTGCAAAAACGTCATGCGCCCGGTGACATCAATCACGGGCCCAAACACATTGGTGATCAAGATCGGGATCATGAGAAGCCAGAGATTGTGCCCAAAGACAAAGAAGAGGCCGACCCCAATGAATTGGACGACGGCCACATAGAAACGGGCTTTTCTCGCGCCAAAGCGATCCGCCCAGGCGCCAAAGCGTGGCGTCGTCACCAGATTGACGATCGCAAACAGCGCCAGATAGCCCACCACATCAACGCCATAACCCATGTCTGGACTGGTCAGATGCAAGCCAAGTCCAAGCCAGACGGCAATAAATATCCCGAAATTGAGCCCCTGAATGACGCCCGAAATCAAAATCTCCGGAAACCGAGCGACGATCGGTCCCATAGAGGCAATCAATTGTAGATAGGAACTGTCATCTTCGCCCGAAGAGGGTTCGCGCCGGTCCATGGTGAAAGGGAGGATGACGGCAACGACCAGCATCAGGCCCGTGGCAATATAATAGACTGAGCGCCAGCCAAAATGCTCGCCAATCACGCCGGCCCCGGCGCGGGCGGAAAGAATGCCGCCTATGACCCCCGTGGTGAGGATGGCCGTCACTTTGCCAAGCTCAGTTGGATCCACCCGTTTCGAGGCATAAGCCGGCAGCAAGTAAGGCGTAATCGTCATGAAGCCAAGCACAGTTGACCCCAAAACGAATAAACGAAAGTCGGTCGCGAGCGCCATCACGCCAATCGCTGCGAATTGCCCCGTGACGAAGATCGCGGTCAAGGTTCGATTGCTATAACGATCGCCAAGCGGCAGCAGCAAGAATATGCCGAGCGCCAGCGCGATTTGGTTGAGCGCTGGCACCAGCCCAATCGTTGAGGAACTGACTTCAAAGTCCTCGGCAACGGGCGCAATGATCGGATGAATATAGTACGCATTGGCCGTCACCACGGCAGACCCGAAGGTGAGAATCCAAATTTGGCGATTGCTGAGACGTTTTGGTTCTGACGACACGTGGTCAGCTTAAGGGGACGCTGCTTGCCCTGAAAAGCGTGACGCGACGCTAATTTGCGGCGCTTTGTAAAAAGCGCGCCATCCAAGTCGCAATCAAATCATTATCGATCGGGTCGGCGAAACTCGCCTCGGCTTGATCCACCATCTCATCCGGTAAGCGCGTGCCGCGCCGAACATTGTACAGCGCGCAAGAAAAGGCCGGACTGTATTCTGGATGGCCCTGAAAACTGATCGCTTTGGCGCTCGGATAAGCGAGGGCGGCGAATTCACAGAACGCATTTTGCGCCACCAAAACGGCTCCAGGTGGCAAGCTCAGAACCTGATCTTGGTGGCTAACCCCAAGGCTAAATGTGTCTGGCGGCGCGGCCCCCATCCAAGTCTGGGATGCGATCACATCATAGGTGTGCCGGCCAATCCCCCAGCCTTTATCGGACTTTGTCACTTTTGCTCCAAGCGCGTGCGCCAGGGCTTGATGTCCAAAGCAGATCCCGATTTGCGGCGTCTGCGCATCCGCCGCCCAGCGGATGAAATCCATCAACGGCGCCATCCAAGGCGTGTTATCATAAACGCCCGCTGGCGATCCCGTAATCAAGATTGCATCTAAGCTCGCCGGGTCGGGCAGCGCACGGCCTTCTGAGAGCTCGACGGACTGGTATTGCCAGCCGTCTAAATGCGGCGCCATAAGGGACTCAAACATGGCCGGATAGAGCGGCCAATCCCCTTCCATTTTTGCCGGCGGTCGACCGGTTTCGATAATCGTCAGGGTTTTCATTTTTCGTCCGTCATTGAGGCTGTGATCCAAGTCTCAATCCGAATTTCCAAGGCATCAAGGGGCATGGTGCCAGCTCCAAGAACCACATCATGGAAGGCGCGAATGTCAAACGCATCTCCCAAGGCGTCTTTGGCGCGGGCGCGCAAGTCCAGGATCTTAAGCTCACCGATTTTATAGGCGGTCGCTTGGCCTGGCCAGCCAATATAGCGCGTGACCTCGGTCTTTATGTTCAGCGGCGCAAGCGCGGTGTTTTCGATAAAACAGGCCTCTGCTTCTTCCCGGCTCCAGCCATAATAATGCAAGCCGGTATCCGCGACGAGCCGGCAGGCACGCCACATTTCATAGGATAACTGACCAAACCGCTCATAAGGTGTTCGGTAAAACCCAGCTTCTCCGGCGAGCTTTTCCGCATAAAGCCCCCAACCTTCGCCAAACGCTGTGGCATAGTAAGACTTTCGAAAGTCCGGCACGTCTTTGAGCTCTTGCGCCAGAGCGATTTGCAAATGATGACCCGGCACAGCTTCATGCGCTGACAGAGCAGGCAATTCATAAAGCGGACGTTGATCAAGCGCATAAGTGTTGACCAAATAGGTCCCGGCAATGCCTTTGTCGGCGTCCCCCCCAGAATAGCGCCCGGTCGTATAGCCCGGCGCAATCGCAGCAGGCACCGCTTCAACGCCATAAGGCAGGCGCGGTAAGATCCTAAAGTAACGCGGCAAGATGGCATCCAGCCGTTTGCTCATCTCAGACGCTTTTTCCAGCAGCTCTTCCGGCGTTTCGGCATAGAATTGTGGATCCGTTCTCAGGAAGCTCACAAATGCGTCAAACGTGCCGTCAAACTCGACTTCCGCGATGATGTCTTCCATCAGCGCACGGATGCGGGCGACTTCCATTTGTCCGAGCGCATGAATATCCTCCGGCGCGTATCCCGCGCCCGCTGTGTGAAAAGCCACGGCCACCGCATACGCAGCCTTTCCGCCGTCCAGTGAGACCAAGCCGGGAGTATCCCGCGCGGCGGGGGCATACTCGTCCACCATGAATGTCAAAAGCTTTGAATATGCCGCCAAGGCTTGCTGAACGGCGATCAGCCCTTGGTCCTGTAACGTTTCGATGTCTGCGGCGGGCAGATCGCCTGCGCTCAGGGACTCATAAGGCAGAAACAGCGTGCTCTGACGTGGATCGGTTTCGCTTTGCGCGCGGATCTGCGCGATCGATGTTGCGAGCGGGTCGCTGTGCTGGGTCCATCCCGTTGCGATGCCCCGGCGCATGTTTGCGATTTGATCGTCAAAATAGCGGGGCAAATCATAAAGGCGAGCTGTCCAAGCCTCAGCCTGCGCGCGCGTGGTCAGGCGCGTGCGCATCGCGGTATAGCTAGGCGCTGCGAAAAACCCCCAATCACCGGTGAATGGAATGCGAGCCGTATCCAGCACATGTGCGTCAATCTGGGCCTGCAAGAGATGGCGCAGAATTGCCGCTTCAGGTCCTGGCCCGACCGAGTCCAATCCGTCCAAAATCGCCAACATGTCGGCGGCGTCTGCGGCGCGCGCAGCGACATAGTCCGGCGATACTGTTGCCCAAACCCGTGCGTCTTGGCCTTCGGCGCGGGCGCTTTCTTCCGGGTCGCCATCCCGATTGAACGCCTCATAGCGCTGGATCACGTCATCCAGGGTTTGCGCGGCGGCAGACATAGGAAGCGCAATGAGTATGCAGAGGACGAATAGAAATCCACGTGGAGCGCGCATTGGCGGTACCCTGTTCTAGACCATCAACCAAGTTAGAATGGACCATCGGCTGTGCAAAGTCCTATCGCTGCTTTGATCTGATTGCTTCCCGTCGCGACACACGCAGTCTTGACCGCGATCCGACGTATGGCCGCGTTGACACGGGTTTCGACGCGCGTAAGAGATGCCGAATTGGAGCAGCATTTTGGGAGTGGAGAAGCATATGGCTGGACCGGGACGAGCGGAGTCGCGCCCCCTATCGCCGCACCTGCAAAATTGGAACTGGCATTGGACCATGTATGGCTCGATCTTTCATCGAGTGTCTGGCGTCGGTCTCTATGGCGGCGCCTTCTTGATCGGCGCTTGGTTAATTGCGCTCGCAACTGGCCCAGAAGCCTATGCCTTTGTTGAGATGATTGCCTTCAGCTTGGCCGGTCAAATCCTCCTGTTTCTTTGGTCCATGGCGGTGCTTTATCACTTCGCCAACGGACTTCGTCACCTGATCTGGGATGGACCTATGATCGGGTTCAGCCCAGGCGTGGCGAGTCTGTGGTCTATGTTCAACATCGTTTTTGCGATTGTCGGAGCTGCGGTCATTTGGTCGCTAGCTTCGTTTTATTAGGAGGGGGCGGCGATGACGACGAGTGCGAAATCCGTTCGAGGGCTTGGCTCAGCTGGCACCGGGACCCAACATCATATCCGCCAGCGCGTGACCGCTTTGGCGCTTCTCTTTTTGGTGCCCTGGTTCATGTTTTCCATCATTGTCGCTTGCAAAGCAGGCTATGAGGGTGCGCTGACTTGGGTGGCGCAACCCATAAATGCAATTTTGCTGATTTTAACGCTTTCTGCGGCGCTTTATCACATGCGTTTGGGCCTC
>JBCBYJ010000016.1:0-15532 GCA_039815905.1 Pseudomonadota bacterium
CGCGAATTCTACCGATTCCGCTCGGCGTCGATCAGGCGACCTTTGCGCCTTCAGCTGCGATCTCGCGGGCGCCGCAACGCATCATCACCACAGCCAGCGCTGACACCCCGCTAAAGGGTTTGCACATCTTGTTCGAGGCCTTTCACCTGCTCTTGCAGGAATTGCCCGAGGCTGAGCTGGTGGTGATCGGCAAGCTCAGAAAAGGCCGCGCCAAGAAGGTGTGGGAGACGCGAGGTTTGAAGCACCGCGTCACGTTCAAACATGATTTGAGCCGCGAAGACTTGGCCGACGCGTTTCGCGCCGCAACCGTCGCCGTGACGCCGTCTTTGTATGAAGGCTTTGGTCTGCCCGCGGCAGAAGCGATGAGTTGCGGCACGCCCGTCATCGTGACAACTGGCGGCGCCTTGCCGGAAGTCGCCGGCCAGGCTGGGATCATCGTGCCAAAAGGCGACGCCGCCGCGCTCGCCCGCGAAATGATCAATTTGCTGCAAGACCCAGCCCGGCAAAAAGCCGTTGGCGAGGCCTGCCTCCATCGCGCCCGCGCCGAGTTCAATTGGGAACGTATCGCGCCGAAATATCTCGCGCTGTTCGAGCGAGCTATGGCGGCGCCATGCTGACCGCGCGCCTGAAACATTTGGGCCTGTCTCCCGGCGATCGGGTCTTGGATCTTGGCTGCGGCGAGGGTCGGCACGTGCATGGCCTCTATATCCTTGGCGGCCTGGACATTACCGGCGTGGACCTGGATGAGCCGTCGCTCGAAGCCGCCGCCAAGGGGCTCACGACCTTGCCGCCAATTCCCGATGTCCCGCCGTCTCATGTCACGTTTGAAACCGGCGATGCGACTCAGCTGCGCTTTGAGGATGATTATTTTGATGCCGTCATCTGTTCCGAAGTCTTGGAGCATTTGCCCGACTATGATGCGGCGATTGCGGAAATGCGACGTGTGCTCAAGCCGGACGGTAAGCTCTGTGTATCCGTGCCCCATGCTTGGCCTGAGCGGATTTGCTGGCAACTCGCCCCGCCGCCCAATGGCTATGCCTTTGAGCCGGGTGGCCATATCCGGATTTTTGACGAGGTTGATCTCAAAGTCTCGATTGAGCGGCACGGGTTCAAGCTGGCGCGGCGCCATCATGCCCATGGCATTCACGTCCCATATTGGTGGCTGAAATGCGCCTTCTGGACCCGCAAAGATGACCACCCTTGGGTCAAGGCGTATCACCGGCTTCTCGTCTGGGACTTGATGAAGAAACCCTGGCTCACGCGGGGGCTCGATGCGCTGCTCTCGCCCGTCATGGGCAAGAGCCTGGTGCTCTATTTTGACGAGGCAAAGACCTAATCATGGATGGCTTTTTCGGCCCTGACGTCAAACCAGCTCCGATCGACCTGCAGCCGGTTTTGCAGCGCATTTTAGACATTCAAACCGAAGACGGCGCCATCGCTTGGTTCGAAGCGGGACCCTGGGACCCCTGGAACCATGTTGAATGCGCGATGGCATTGACGACGCTTGGCGAACAGCGCGCCGCGATCAAAGCCTTTGATTATCTTGCTGGCTGCCAACGCCCTGACGGGGCATGGCTGGGCGAATATGGCAATACGCTGCCAATGGTTGACCGTGTCTTCATCAGCCGCGAGCCCGCACCGGCCTTCTTAGACGCTAATTTTTGTGCCTATCCGGCGCTCGGCGTCGCGCATTATGTCACCCTGACCGGTGACGACGCGCGCCTGCGCAGCTGGTGGCCAATGGTCGAGCGGGGCCTAAACTTCGTGCTCAGCCTGCAAGCTGAAACCGGCGCGATCAGTTGGTCTTTTGAAGCGCTTGGCACGGACCGAGATGAGGCGTTATTGGCGGGCAATGCCTCCATGCTCAAAAGTTTAGAAGCGGGCCTCTACCTCGCCGCGCGCCTTGATCTCAAGCGCCCTGATTGGGACGCGGCGCGGGCACGCCTTTTAAGGGCGTTGCAGACACGGCCTGACCTGTTTGATCAACGCGGCACTGGCGCACGCTTTGCTATGGATTGGTATTATCCGGTCTTAGCAGGCGTGCTCCCGCGGGAGGCCGCGCGCGCCCGCTTAGCCGAGCGCTGGGAAGCTTTTGTCGGCGAAAACGGCGCCTGTAAATGCGTGATCGACGAGCCCTGGATCACTGTCGCTGAAACCGCGGAACTCGTCATCGCTTTGGTCGCTGCGGGGCAGACGGAGCGGGCTTCGGAGCTGTTCGACAAGCTCTGCGCCTATCGCGATGCCAGCGGCGTGTTCTGGATGGGCTGGCAAACCGAAGAGCAAATCTTCTGGCCGCAAGAACGTCCAAGTTGGACCCAAGCCGCCGTCATTCTCGCCGCCGACGCGCTCTATCAAACCACACCGGCGAGCCACGTATTGACGCAAAAGCTGATCTAGAGCCGGCGCAAGATCCGCAGGCTCTCGACGGCTTGATCTTCGACAAACAGGTCTGACGCGAGCGCGCGTTGATAAATCTCATAAGGCGGACGCCCGCCATCCGCCGGGTCGGGAAACACATCATGGATCGCGACCACACCTTGGGGCATGACATGAGGCAGCCAGCCGCGATAGTCATTGAGCGCATGCTCCATCGTGTGCCCGCCATCGATGAAGAGGAAACTCAAAGGCGTCCCCCAAAGCTCAGCAATATCAATCGACCGACCGACAATTGGCACGACGCTGCTTTCTAATCCGGCGCGCCGGAGTGTGGTCCGAAAGAATGGCAGCGTATCGACTGCTTGCGCGGCTTCATCCCAAACCTCTGGGTCGAAATAGTCCCATCCCGGCTGGTTTTCCTCCGAGCCTCGATGATGATCCACGGAGAATAATATCTGGCCCGCTGCGGCGCAGGCGGTGCCGAGAAAAAGCGCCGACTTCCCGCAATAGCCGCCAATCTCAAGGCATGGGCCGCGTGGCGCTTGCGCCAAAGCCGCTGCATGAAGCGCTTCGCCCTCTGCTGGGCTGAGAAAGCCTTTTATCTCATCCGGATTGAGGGGCAGTTTCATGGCCTCGCCTTTCTCGCCTACCCGTCCCGGCTAACCGGGAACGCGCATAAGAGTCCAGTCCGCAAGGTCCGCCCGCTACAGACCGAGCGCGCGCCCGATGCGCGGCGTTTCTGCCGGGTCCTGTTAGAATTTTTTTGGCGGCAATTGCTCAAAGGGCTGGCGGCTCAAGTCCGTATCCGATCGTCAATTCAAATGATTCCGCGGTCGATGGTGAATGGGGCGCAGTCTATGGACGCCTAGAGCCAGACTAAAGCGACTCTGCACACCCTGAAATCACCGCGAACTGAGCCAGACCTAGCGGCGCGGGGTCTCATTCTCAATCCGGTTTATTGACAGTCCACGTGCCGATAGGGAATATGCACGTCGGAGGAAAAAACAAGTGTCCAGCACCCGTCGCCTAGAACTGACCGGGGCGCCCGGTTCGCCCTATACGCGCAAAATGCTTTCCGTCTTGCGCTATCGCCATATCCCGCACACCGTCTATTGGGGAGCTGGCGGCGTTCCGCCCGACTATCCCGAGCCGAAAGTGCGGCTGCTGCCGACTTTTTTCTTTCCCGATGGCGAGGATGGCGCGCTGGTCCCGGTCACCGACTCGACCCCCATCATTCGACGTTTAGAAGCTGAGTATACGGGCCGGTCCATCATCCCAGGCGACCCGGTTTTGAACTTCCTGAATGAATTGATCGAAGACTATGCCGATGAATGGCTGACCAAAGCCATGTTCCACTTTCGCTGGGCGCATGAAGCGGATTGGAAGAATGCCGCCCCACTCTTGATCTATTGGAGCGCGGCCACTGCACCCGCCGACCAAGCTGAACAGCTCGCCGCACAATTTGCCAAGCGGCAAATTGAGCGCCTCTACGTGGTTGGATCCAATGCGGTCACTGGACCGACGATTGAAGACTCCTATGCACGGCTGATTGCGATCCTCGACGCGCTGATTGCCCGCCAAGGCTTCGTGCTCGGCGCGCGTCCATCTTCGGCTGACTTTGCCCTGTTTGGACAACTGACGCAGCTCGGCATCGTCGAACCCACTTCGGCGGCGATCACCACGAAAATCTCGCCGCGCATGCGCGCTTGGATTGATCGGGTCGAAGATCTCTCCGGTATTTTGCCAAAGGCGGGCGATTGGTTCTCGGCTGAAGAAGCTGCCGAGGCCCTTGTTCCGCTTCTCTCGGAGGTTGGCCGCACCTATGCGCCGGCCATGCTTGCCAATGCCGCAGCGATCGCGACCGGCCAAGACACGTTCGAGACCGAGATTGACGGCAAGCCGTGGATGCAACCGGTGTTTAAGTATCAAGCCAAATGCCTCGGCTGGTTGCGCGATCATCATGCGGCATTGTCAGATAATGAACGCGGCGCCGTCGACGCGATGCTGGCGTCCACCGGCTGCGACGCGCTGTTCGAATAGGAGACGAGATCATGTGGAAGAAAATCCTGCTCGCGGTGGTGATTGCTGTGTTTACCGCCGGTCTGCTGGCTTGGTTCAATCGGGCATCCATTCTCACTGCTTTGCTGCTCAATCGTGCTGAGGCAAACAAAATAGATGTCGCGCCTTATCAGCCGATCGAATGGCAAGCGGGTCCCGCCGAAGCAGCGATCGGGCCGGACGAGCGCCCGCCCAATATTGTCTTCATCCTGCTCGACGATTTTGGCTATAATGACCTGACCGCATTTGGTGGCGGCGTCGCTGACGGCCGCGTGCCAACGCCCAATATTGACCGGCTGGCCGCGCAAGGGGCGATCTTTTCGCAAGCATATTCTGGAACCGGAACCTGCGCCCCATCGCGGGCCATGTTGATGACCGGACGCTATCCCACCCGCACCGGCTTTGAGTTTACGCCGACCCCAGATGGCATGAGCGGCGTCATTACGACGATTGCCAACAGTATGAATCGCGGCATCACACCCGGGATCAAAGCCAATCCGGACGCGAGCGAACACGCCTTGCCCTATCAAGATCAAGGTTTGCCCGGCTCTGAAGTCACCATTGCCGAATTGCTGCAGGCCGAGGATTACCACACCGTCCATATCGGCAAATGGCATTTAGGGCGGCGAGACGATTTCATGCCCAACGCGCAAGGCTTCGATGAGAGCCTATTGATGCATAGCGGTCTGTTTCTGGCGGAGGACGATCCGAATGTCGTCAATGCGAAGCTCGACTTTGATCCGATCGACAAATTCCTGTGGGCGGCGATGCAATATGCCGCCTCCTTCAATGGCGGTGAACCGTTCGAACCCGGCGGCTATCTCACTGACTGGTGGACCGATGAGAGCCTGCGGGTGATCGAAGCGAATAAGAACCGACCGTTCTTCCTTTACCTCGCCCATTGGGCCCCCCACACCCCCTTACAAGCGACTCAAGCAGACTATGACGCGGTCGGCGATATCGAGCCGCATCGCCACCGCGTCTATGCGGCCATGATCCATGCGCTGGATCGCAGCGTCGGCCGGGTTGTCGAGAAGCTTGAAGCCGAGGGCCTCGCCGACAATACGATCATTATCATCAGCAGCGACAATGGCGGCGCCGGATATATCGGCCTGCCAAACGTCAACGCGCCGTTTCGGGGCTGGAAGATCACGCTATTCGAAGGCGGCATTCGGGTGCCCATGTTTGTCAAATGGCCGCAAAAGATTGCGCCGGGCACTCTGGTTGATACGCCAGTGGCGCATATTGACGTGCTGCCCACCCTCGCCGCAGCCGCTGGAGCGGACTTGCCAACGGACCGCATCATTGATGGCCAAAACCTCCTGCCCGCAGCGATGGGAACGGGTTCGGTTGAGCGCCCGAATGATGCGATTTTCTGGCAATCGGGCTTTTATCATGTCGTGCGCGCCGGGGACTGGAAACTCCAGGTCAATCACGAGCAGGACGCGGTTTGGTTGTACGATTTGGCGAGTGATCCCACCGAACAGACCAATCTGGCCGAGACTCGGGGCGACAAAGTCGCAGAGCTACAGGCGCTCCTCGATGCGCATCATGCCGACTCGGTCGGGCCGCTTTATGCGCATCAGATTGTAAGTCCGATTCTGATCGATAAGACGCTCAATGACGCGACCGAAGCGGACGATGCGTACGTGCTATGGCCAAACTAATGTCCAACACAAACCCGATCTGGCCGCAGCCTCAGGACGGTGACGGCGACGGCCGCCGCCAGCGCAGCGACCGCAGTCGTCGCCGCATCATCATCGCCATGTTTGAATTGTTGCGCGAAGGCGAAATGGCCCCCAGCGCTGCGATGGTTGCCGCGCGCGCCAAAGTCGGATTGCGCACCGTCTTCCGTCACTTTGAAGATAAGGAAAGCATCTTCAAGGAAATGACCGAAGAGTTGAAAGCGATCGTGATGCCGAAATTCATGGCCCCGTTAGAGACCAAAGACTGGCCGGGTTGCTTGTACGAACTGGCCGACCGAAACGCCGGTCTCTATGAGCAAATCTCGCCGATGCAAGTCGCGCTCGCGCTGCGCCGGTTTGAGTCGGACTATTTGCAACAACAATATCAGAGTGAAGTCGACCTGTTACGGACCTCGCTCAAATCTGTTGTGCCCAAAGCGGTGTCGCAAGACCGCGCGCTGTTCGCTGCAATTCAAGTCAATCTCACGTTCGCGACCTGGCACCGTCTGCGCGCAGACCAAGGGCTTTCCATCGCGCATGCCAAACAGACCTTGCAGCTTATTCTGCGAGCGCTGGTTGAGCCCCCTCATGCCGACTAGACGGCGGATCGCCGGACTCGGGCTCGCCTGTGTTTTGACCATAAGTGCGCTCACCGCCTGCGGGCCTGCTGTTTCGGCTCCAGATGAGGCATCCCCAAATTGCGGCCTCGCTTTAGACTTGGTCGGAACCTTTATCACGCTGCCTGCGGGGGCCTTTATCAAGGGCGAGGCGCCGGTCTATGCTGAAGAGGCGCCAACTCTGCGCCTCCAGATCGAAGCCTTTCAATTGCAAGCGCATGAAGTCACGAATGCGCAATTCGCCGAGTTTACCGACGCTACCGGCTATATGACAGATGCCGAGCGTGGCATCGCCGACGCGCGCATCGGCGCTGGTTCTGCTGTGTTTCTACATCCGAGGGCAGCGCCGCAATCTGACGCGGGTTGGACCCTTGAAGGCCGCGCAACTTGGCGCACGCCGCGCGGCGAAGGCAGCGACTTAACCGGTCAGGCGCAGGCCCCGGTTGTCCATATTTCACAGCGCGACGCCGCCGCTTATGCGACTTGGGCGGGCGGGCGTTTGCCATCCGAAGCCGAGTGGGAATATGCCGCCAGTCTTGGCCTGCCTGACGCCAACGACCCGAGCTCCGGCGCTTACACCAAAGGCACCCCCCGCGCGAACACGTGGCAAGGGGTGTTTCCGGTCGTCGATCTCGGCACAGATGGCTTCAAAGGCGCCGCGCCGGTCGGCTGTTTCGAGCCCAATCAACTTGGTCTTTACGATATGATCGGTAATGTCTGGGAATGGACGGATACGCCCTTCGCGGCTGGGACGCACACGATCAAAGGCGGGTCGTTTCTCTGCGCCGATAATTTTTGCCGTCGCTATCGCCCGGCCGCGCGCCAACCGCAAGAGACTGATTTTTCCTCGAATCATATTGGCTTTCGGATCGCCCGCGACCTGCCCAGCGTTGAAGGAGGCTTATAGATGCGTTGGATCAAATGGGGATGGCTGGTCAGCCTCGTCATCCTATTTATAGCGTTCTCCACCTGGTATGGCGGTAAGGGTAAACCGATTAGCCCCGAAGAAGGCGCGCAATTGGTCGAATTGCTCCGCGCCAATTATGCCGACGCACCAGAGCAAGAGCAGGGCTTCGTCCAGAACATGCTCGACATGATCCCGAACGATGATGGCCGCGAGTTCTATGCGGTCAATCTGGAGCAATTGAAGACCGGTCCTGAGGCCGAGCAAGCGGATCGGGCCTATGCTCAAATGGTCATTCCGCTGCTGTTCAAACGTGCCGGACATCCGGTCTTTGTGTCAGAGCGCGCCGGGTTGATGCTCGGCACCTATGGTGAGAACGTCGACCGGGTGGCCGTTGTTCGATATCGCTCGCTGCGAGATTTGATTGATATGGTCAATGAGCCGGCGATGATTGCGGGCAGCGCCAATAAGTTTGCCTCGCTTGAGCATACTGAAGTGTTTATCACGCGCCCGATCATTACCTTTGTACAAGTTCGGTTTGGGCTCGCGCTGGGGCTGATCTTGATCGGCATAGCCGGTTGGATCGCGATCCGGCGGCTTGAGCGGCGTCGGTTCTAGAGCCACCTTTTTTAAAAGCCTTTCGACTTGGTGATCTTATCGCTGCCCGCTGGCAGGCTAATGATCACGCCATCTCGGCCAATCATCATGGGGCCATCAAACTCCGCTTTTGCATCGCCATAGAACACGGTTTCGATCAACTTTATGGGCAGCGGCGGCAACATATGATAATAGACCAGCTCTTGCGCCCCAGCCTCTTGAGCCGCTTGCGCGGCTTGTTCAGGGGTGGCGTGATAGTCCAGAATATCTGCGAAGATCTTGCCATTCGCGCGCTGACCCGCAGCGCTGAGCTGCAGTCCAATCGCGCTGGTCATTTCCGGATCGAGCGCCTCATGCACCATCAAATCAACGCCCTTGGACATCGCCACAAAGCCCGGATGATAAATCGTGTCGCCACTGATCGAGAGCGATCGATCTTTATAGTCAATGCGATAACCAAAGGCCGGCTCAACCGGCGCATGCTCCACCCGGATCGCGGTGATCTTAAGCGTATCATCCTCAAAGATAATCGCGTCGCCGCCCGGGCCTGCAGGTAGCAATATCTCCACGCCTTGGCCGCCAAAGCCGGTTGGGTTGGCAACTTCCACACCGTGATGGGCGGTGCGATAGGTGCTATCCAGACGATAAGCGGCGTTAAAGCCCGCCACGACTTCTTTGGTGCCGGTTGGCCCAATCACCGGTAAGGGACTGGCGCGCGACCCGGCCAACCAAGCAATCGTCAATAGCTCACCAAGCCCGTCAATATGATCGGAGTGCAAGTGCGTGAGATAAACACTCTCAATGCGGTCAATCGGAAAACCCATCCCGCCTAAATTGCGCGCCCCTCCTGAGCCGACATCAAACACGTACGCGCGCGCGCCTGCGAGAACACCTAGACAAGGACCAGCCCGGGTCGGGTCAGGCAACGGCGAGCCGGTGCCGCATAGATAGAGATGTAAGCCATCGGGCAAATCAGCACTTTGATCCACGCCGGCCCGGCTGATCACTCCCTGTTCAAACGCGCGCGTCGCAATTTGTGTCTTGAACAGATTGAAACCAAGCACAGCCAAAACGGCCAAGCCAACCAGCGCCAATAAAATTCTACGGGTCCAAATCATCCTTCAAGCTCCTTCAAAAAACGTTCAATCCAAGGCAAGCCCGACGCGAAGCCAGGCATGACGGATTCGATATTTAACTGCCCCGCCAAACCAGCTGCGCGATGCACGGAAATCGCTTGCCATTCTGCCGAGATCGACATGCGCCACATCGCATCGCGATCTGGATAGGCCGCAATCGCAACCTCATCCCAAAGCTCCTCAACCTGCCCGATCGACAGGAATGTCGTGTCCGCCATGAAGAAGATGCGGCCGCCAAAATCTGGCAACAGTCCAGCGACCCCAGCGCCATAAAGCTGATAGGCCTGGCGGCCCGTCAGATCGGTCTCGCGGCCATCTTCATATTCGGCTTTGTCTTTAAACTTGAGAAGATTGATCATGAAAATCGGCCCGTCCGGGCCAGCCTCTTGAAGGCCCTTAATCTGATTTGGATCAGAGGGAGAAACTTCATTGATCACGCGCATGTTTGGGCCTCCTCAGCCGTCGAGATTTGATTTCAGAGCGTCTTCGATAACCCAGAGCCGGTCTTGCCCCCAACTTGCGACGGCGTCGACGCGAAAGCTCGGAACGCCCCAAAGGTCATATTTGAACATGTCTTGACGATTGGCCTCTGCCACCGCGCGCCAAGACTCTGAACTGAGCTGCGGTTTCATATCGGCCCAGGACAGGCCCGCGCGTTCGGTTATGATTTTCAGACCGCGGTCCGACCCGGCATTGATCCCTTCAGCCCAAACGCCCGACAGGAAAGACTGCGCGAATTCAAATCCGCGTCCTTGCTGGATCGCCGCCTCCAAGATGGCATAGCCCCGCTCGACCGGCGCGCCGACCGGGTCAACTAAATTGCCAAACGGAATGGCTTGCCGCTCGGCCTCGCGCACCACGTCGCTCATAATGTAGAAGCTTTTCTTGCGCGGCACTTTCATCCCACGCATGACCATTGGCAGGACATAGCGAAGCTTCAACGCGGCGCCATAAGCGTCCGCCAAAGCCTTCACGCGCGCCCCCACGATCGCCGTGTACGGACTGCGAAAGGACAAATACCAATGCAAGTCTGGCTTGCGCTCTGGCGGGCTCGCCGCGCGCCCGGTTGGTGCATCAGCCGGCGCATAAATCAGCGCGCGCCCGGTATCGGCTTTCATGGCGTCGAGGGCTTGCAACCGTCTCTCAAGATGATGCAGACGATCAAGCCCCCAATACCACTCGCCCGCATAATAGAGCGTCGCACCGAGATAGTGTCCCAATTCATCGCGCAGCGCCGCGGCGTCGGCGAGCCGAGTGGTCGCATCTGGATCGGTTGAAGCTTCCAATGCATCGATGCGCCCAGCCCAAAGCCGCTGACCAATCTCGGCGGCTGACATCAAGAACGCATCCTTGTCCAAAGCGACCAAAAGCGCGTGATTGGCAACCTCTAGCTCGGTTGCGGAGGGCTGATGCCCGAGATCTGTAAAGATCAGCCCCGCGCGCCTAGCCAGGCGCTCCGCATCGATCCGAGCATAGCTTTCCAATCGCCCACGATCTGGCGCCGCCCAGTCCGGTGGTGGGGCGGTGATATGGACATTTAGTTCGACCTTATAGCGCTGGCAAAAATCCGGCAGGATTTGCGCCATTAAGTGAGAATATGGGTCGCTGGCATCATGAAAATACTCAACCACATGAGGTGTACCGCTGAGGCGGCGTGCGTGTTCGGCTTTGCGGCGGCTTTTATCCCGCCGTTCAGGGCTAAACAGGGTCCGAGTGACCTTATTTTGCACCACTGCAAGCAAGCCCATGTCCATCTCCCAGCGCCCGTATACGAACACTATTATGGCACTGTGCCTGCCATTACAAGGCCCTTGTTATTACAATAAAATGTAACGTTTAGCGCGCAGATAGACGCCGCCAGGCCCAGCGAATGCCGAATACGATGAGCCCCAGCAAAAACAGCGCTATGACAGCCAATCCGATCAGCCAGCCGCGATAGTGTTTCAGCATCCGCGCCGTTGCATTATCCATCACCGCGGCCCTCGAATTGTAGCCCTCTGGCATCTCCAGAACGCCCATTTCAGCGGCATAGTCGGCATAAGCCGCGACCAAATCCGCTCGTATCTCGGGTTCGGCCTCGCTCAAGTCTACGGTTTCGCCTGGATCGATCGCCATATTGTAAAGCTGCCATGCGCCCGTCCCGACAGGCGGCATGGAACGGGTGATTTTATAATCCCCTTTATACAGCGCCGTATTGCCGGAGACCTCGATCGCGCGGATATCATCTGCGCCATAGACACTCTCAGCTTCGCCGGTGAGCACCGGTCGCAAAGACCGGCCTGTCATTGGACGTGCATCAGTAGGCGGCGGAGGCGCGTCGACCCATTCCAGTAAAGTCGGGGCAATATCTGTGACCATGGCGGGCGAGCCGATCACGCTTGGCGGGATCTCCGGTCCGGCCATAATGAGCGGCGCGCGGATACCGCCTTCGGTCGCATAAAACTTATACAGCGCTCCAGGCGAGGCCGCTGCGTTCGCCCATTCTGGCCCGATAAAGCCCCAGCTGCCAGGCTGGCCGAGGCCCTCTAGTCCGAGATGATAGCCATTTAGTCTCTGCCATGCGGTGAGCCGCGGATCGACATCGCCGCGATTGGGTTCCGGCCCATTATCTGAGGCGACGACGAAAATCGTGTCTTCATACGCCCCCTGGTCTTTGAGATAATCGACAAAGCGACCAACATGATGATCCATCGCCTCCATCATGGCCGCATTCAGCCCCATGCGCGCGGCATAGATCTCTTGGTCTTCCGCACTGAGACTGTCCCATGGACGCGCCCTTGAATTCATCGGGGCCAACGCCGCGCCAGGTTTAATCAAGCCAAGCTCTTGCGCGCGTTGATGTCGCGCCGTGCGCAAAACATCCCAGCCATCATCATAAACGCCGTCATAGCGATCAATAAATTCTTGCGGCGCTTGCAATGGAATATGGATCGCTTGGAATGGCAGATACGCGAAGAATGGCGCGTCTGCCTCCGTTGCCTCTATATATTCAATCATCTTATCGACGATGAATTCAGACGAGTAAAAATCGTCTGGTAAGCTGGTCTCAACCCCGTCTTCCCACCAGGGCGCATCCTTATAATAAGGCATGTAGGACTTATCATCCCAATTGTCGGCGCCCGACGCCGCCAAAGCGAATGAATGATCAAAGCCGTGATTGTTTGGCATTTCTTCTGCGGTCTCGCCGAGATGCCATTTGCCGCTCATCAGCGTGCGATAGCCCATCGCTCCGAGCCGGTCCGCGAGCGTCAGGACCCCCGGCTCCAGCGCCATGATGTAACCGGGCTTGCCTTTATGCTCTGCCGGCAGAACTTCCGGAATGGTCGCCACGCCGGTCAGATGATTGTCCATACCGGTCAACAACATGGCCCGGGTTGGCGAGCAAAGCGGCGAGGTTCGATATTGCGTGAACATCGCGCCACGCGCCGCCAAAGCATCAATGTGCGGCGTCTTCGCTTCCCCGCCATAAACGCCAAGATCCATCAAAGCCGCATCATCAATCAGAATGATCACGATGTTGGGCTTCGCCGCCTCCGTGTCTTGCGCGACGGCCAGGCATGGCAGCATCATAGCGGCGAGCGCGGCAAGGCCAGACAAAAGCCAACGCGTTGTTTTTAATACATAAGTTTCTTCGTACGGCATCGCCCGAACCTCTCTACTGGCACTTTTGCTGTCATAGAATTGCATCGGGGCGAGGAATCAAGGGGCAGATCTGACGGTAGTCGTCTCAATATTGCGCCGAACACTGCATTGCCGAACCGCTCTGCTTGCGTGATACAATGCCCGCATGACCTCCCCTGCCCTTGTCCGTGAGAACCTGAGCCAACTGATCAGCTTCGACACCACATCGCGTCTATCCAACTTGGCTTTGATTGATTGGGTCGAGGCGCAATTGACGCCGCTTGGCGCTGTGTGCACGCGAATCGCCAATGAAGAGGGAACCAAAGCCAACCTATGGGTGCGGATCGGCCCTGATGCGCCCGGCGGCATTGTGCTGTCCGGCCATACCGATGTTGTGCCCATAGACGGCCAAGACTGGCACACCGATCCGTTCGATCTGACCGAGAAAAACGGCCTGCTCTATGGCCGCGGCACCTCGGATATGAAGAGCTTTGTCGCGCTTTGCTTGGCCTTCGCGCCGGATTTCGCAAACCTCAAGCTGAGCCGGCCGATCCATTTTGCTTTCTCTTATGATGAAGAAGTTGGCTGCAAAGGTGCCCCGGCCATGATTGAGCGGATCATTGCGCACGGCGCGCGCCCAGACGCCGTCTGGGTCGGTGAGCCATCATTATGGCAGACCGTCTCCGGGCATAAAGGCATTCTGGTGACGCAAGTCGATGTCTATGGCCGCGAGGCGCATTCCAGCCTGCCGCATTTGGGCGTTTCGGCGAATGGTGAAGCCGTGGATTTGATGGCGGTGCTGCGCCGCATTGAGCGCGATTTGACCGAGCAAGGCCCAGACGGCTCGCCCTTTGAGCCGCCTTACCCAACCTTGACCATTGGCGAGATGGAAGGCGGCACGGCGCACAATATTCTCGCTCGTCATTGCCGCTTCGGATTTGATTTGCGCTGTCCGCCTGGCTTTGATCCAGACGCAGTCTTGGCCCCGTTCATGGACGCGGCGCGCGCCGCAGATGAACGGCTACGCGGTCTGTTTCCCGAATGCCGAGTGCAGGTCACGCGGCTCTCTAATGTGCCGCCATTGACGCCAGAACCGGACAATGCGGCTGAGCGATTGGTGCGCGCACTGACCGGCGATAATGCGATGCGCGCAGTCTCTTATGCAACCGAGGCGGGGCAATTCTATCAAGCGGGCATCCCGGCTGTGATTTGCGGACCGGGCTCGATCGATCAAGCCCACAAGCCGAACGAGTTTATCGATCCGGCGCAGCTTGATGAAGGCGTCGCGATCTTCGCAAAATTGGTAGATCGGCTAAAACGCGGCTAGCCAGGGCACGACAATAAAATGCGCCAAGAGGGTCAGGATGACCGCGCCGATGGTCGCCCAGAGCACTTTCTTTTTCAGCATTGGTTCTTTTGGCGCGCCTTCTTCAGAGCCTTCGACCACTTCGCCATCATCTTCGAATTGGCCCTGTACGCCGATCGGCAGCACGCAGAAAAAGCTCATCCACCAAGCTAGGACAAAGACGACAACCCCGCCAACCAGGTCCATTTAATGCGCCCCGTCTTTCGGGGTTTCCATGAGTTCGACCAGAACACCATTTGAATTTTTCGGATGAATGAACACAATCGGGGTGCCGTGTGCGCCAATCCGGGGCTCGCCCAAAACGGTCGCACCGCGCTCCGTCATGGTCTGCACCGCGACATGAATGTCCGGCACTTCAAAGCAGACATGATGCTGCCCACCATTCGGGTTTTTTTGCAGGAAATTGTGAATGGCGCTGTCTTCGCTCAGCGATTGGATCAGCTCGATCTGACTGTTCGGCACATTGACGAAACAGACGCGCAGGCCTCGGTCTGGCATATCGAACGGCTCGGTAATGTCGGTGACGCCATAGAGGCTGCGATAGGTCTCGATGGCGGCATCTATGTCCGGGACCGCGACCCCAACATGATTGAGCGGGCCAATTTGAAAATCACCTGTCACGCCTAGTCTCCTGAAATGGCTTTCTCGCGAATTATAATCTCGAAGCGTCGATAATTGCCATTCAATGCAGAGTACAAGGCCCAAAAGGTCACAGGCACAGCTAGGAAACACCAGTGCGCAAATCCGTAATTCGTCAGACGAAGATCTGTCCCACTCAGTCCAGCCACAAAGCCAGTGACCACCCCGAGCAAAGCCGCACTAACCAGCATGGCCAGAATAAAACGGATCAGAAAGGAAATAAAAAGACGAAAAACAAAATATTTGCTCATACACGTCGTTTATACCCTCAATACACTCACATCAATGATCGGCTTGCGACCGAACGTCTTCTCACAAGCTTTGCGCACCGCCCGCGTCAGGGTGCGCTCGACTTCCTCATCATCTAAGCGCCGACGTTGCTTCAGACCATTAATCGCGTCTTCTGCCGCTTCATCAACATCGATCAAGCTCTCATCCGCGCTGCTGCCATCTGGCTCAGACAGACCGCGCGCGGCGAGCACGGGCCCGTCGACGACATGGCCGGCTTCATCAATCGCGATGGCAACACTGAC
>JBCBYJ010000170.1:0-4583 GCA_039815905.1 Pseudomonadota bacterium
TGAAATCGTCCTGTTTTAGGACCATCGGAGGGCAGAGCGGTTATGACTCAATGGCTTGGGTCCGCGCGACGCGGAAACACTACTAGCATTCTAGCTGTCGGGGCGCTGACAGGCCTTTTTCTGTTTCTGGCCTTGCTTATGGGAACGTTCGCGAAAGATGCGGGCATGGAGTATCAGGCCCTGACCTTCATGGTCTTGGCGGGCGCCCTCTTGATCGGCATGGCCTTATGGGCAGGCGGTCTGGTTGACCGGGACCCGTTCGACGAAAGCGAGTATGAAAATACGCTGGTCAAGTTTGGCGTCGCGGCCTCTATGTTCTGGGGCATTGCTGGGCTTTTGGTTGGGGTCGTGATTGCGCTGCAATTGACCTGGCCGACCCTGTTTTACTTCCCTGAATTTGGCTGGACGAATTTTGGTCGCCTGCGGCCTCTGCACACGAGCGCGGTGATTTTCGCGTTTGGGGGCAATGTCTTGCTGGCGACGAGCTTCTATGTCGTGCAGCGTACGTGCCGAACCAGACTGGCGGGCGGGATGTGGCCCTGGTTCGTGTTCTGGGGCTATCAGATTTTCATCGTCCTCGCCGCGACCGGCTATTTGATGGGGGTCACCCAATCGAAAGAGTACGCTGAGCCAGAATGGTATGTCGACCTGTGGCTGACTTTGGTTTGGGTCGTCTATCTGCTCGTCTTCTTGGGCACATTATGGAAGCGCAAAGAGCCGCACATCTATGTCGCCAACTGGTTCTATCTGTCTTTCATCGTCACCATCGCGATGCTGCACATTGTCAACAATCTCTCCATTCCGGTGAGCTTGACAGGCTCTAAATCCGTGCAGGTCTTTGCCGGGGTGCAAGATGCGATGACGCAATGGTGGTATGGCCACAATGCGGTCGGCTTCTTCCTGACCACCGGCTTCCTGGCCATCATGTATTACTTCATTCCAAAGCGGGTGAACCGGCCGGTCTTTTCTTACCGGCTCTCAATTGTCCACTTCTGGTCTTTGATCTTCATCTATATCTGGGCCGGACCGCACCATTTGCATTACACGGCGCTGCCGCAATGGGCGCAGACACTGGGGATGACGTTCTCGATCATGCTCTGGATGCCGAGTTGGGGCGGGATGATCAATGGCGTGATGACGCTATCCGGCGCCTGGGACAAGTTGCGCACGGATCCTGTGGTGCGGATGATGGTCGTCTCGCTCGCCTTTTACGGCATGGCGACCTTTGAGGGGCCATTAATGTCCGTCCGAGCCGTCAACTCGCTCAGCCATTATACCGAATGGGGCATTGGTCACGTGCATTCTGGAGCTTTGGGCTGGGTTGGTTATATCAGCTTCGGGGCGCTCTATTGCTTGGTGCCGTGGCTGTATAAGCGCAAAGGCTTGTTCTCGAAATCATTGGTCGAATGGCACTTCTGGATCTCTACGATTGGCATCATCTTCTACATGGTCTCCATGTGGTTTGCCGGGATCATGGAAGGCCTGATGTGGCGCGCTTATAATGAGTATGGCTTCCTCGAATATAGCTTCGTGGAGACCGTCGAGGCCAAACATATCAGCTATATCATCCGGATGGTCGGCGGTCTCTTATACTTTAGCGGCGCGCTCATCATGGCGTACAATCTGATCCGGACTTCGCTCGGGCATGGCGAGGCGACAGACCTCGAGCCAGCCGCGAGCGACACTTACGCAAAACCTGAGCCGCGCGGCGCGCTGGCCGCAGCTGAATAAGGGACTGACCTCATGGGATTGATGAACAATCACGGCGTCCTAGAGCGCCACTCTCTGCTCCTGACCATTGGCATTCTGGTCGTGGTGTCCATTGGCGGGATCATTCAAATGGCGCCGCTCATGTATATGGACAATACGATCGAGAAAGTTGATGGCATGCGGCCTTACACGCCGCTCGAGCTGAAAGGTCGCGACATTTACATTCGCGAAGGCTGCTATGTCTGCCACAGCCAGATGGTCCGGCCTTTGCGCGATGAAGTCGAACGCTATGGCCATTATTCGCTGGCCGCAGAGAGCATGTATGACCATCCCTTCCAATGGGGTTCAAAACGAACCGGGCCGGACCTTGCCCGCGTCGGCGGCAAGTACTCCGCCGAATGGCAAGTTGATCATTTAATCGCCCCGCGCGCCTTGGTGCCAGAAAGTGTCATGCCGCCTTACGCGTTCTTGATGGATAAAAAGCTGCGCTATGAGGGCATTGAAGATCGCTTGCGAACCGAGCGCATGGTCGGTGTTCCGTACTCGGACGAAATGATTGAAAACGCCAAAGGCCATATCCTCGCGCAGGCCGACCCAAATGATAAAGGCTTTGATTATTATGACAGCTTGATGGCGCTTTATGAGGCTGAAGCGGGCCGCGAGGGCACCGTCGAGGCGCGTGACTGGGATGGCAATCCTGATGTGATCACCGAGATGGATGCGCTTGTCGCCTATCTTCAAATGACCGGCACGCTGGTCGATTTCTCAACCTACGAAGCTGATGATCTCAGCAATCGGCGATAGGGGGCGGTCATGTATGAAACACTCGCAAGCTTCGCGCAAACGGGCGGTCTGATTTATTTCGTTTTGCTGTTTTTAGGCGCGCTCACTTACGCGCTCTGGCCGCGCAACCAAGACACGTTCGATGCCGCAGCACGGCTGCCTTTAGACGATGGAGGCCCAAAATAATGGCCAATGATATCAAAGATGTTGATGATCATAGCGGTGTAGAAACCACAGGTCACAGCTGGGATGGGATCAAAGAGCTGAACAATCCGCTGCCGCGATGGTGGCTGTTTATCTGGTATGGCACGATTGTTTGGGCGGTTATTTATATGATCCTGATGCCAGCCATCCCGGCTTTGCCTGGGCTGGGCAGCAATACGACTGGCCTGCGCAATCATTCTGACCGTGATCTGGTTGCCGAAGCTGTGGCAGACCTTAAAACCGCCCGCGTCGCGCAATCTGCAACTTTGTTAGAAGCCTCGCTTGAAGAGATCGAAACCAATCGCGGGCTGCAACAATTCGCGCTGGCGATGGGAGAAAGCCTGTTCGGTGACAATTGCGCGACTTGTCATGGCGCAGGCGGTCGCGGCGCGGTCGGTTATCCCATCCTCGCCGATGATGTCTGGCTTTGGGACGGCACCTTGGATGGGATTGAGTATACGCTGCGTCACGGTATTCGCCATGATGGCGACGATGCGACCCGCTTCTCATTAATGCCGTCTTTCGGGCGCGACGGCTTGCTTTCAAATGATCAAATTGAGGGTCTGACGCATTATGTCTTGCGGGTGTCCGGGCAAGACTTTGAGGCGGATCTCGCCGACAGCGTCACAGACCTCTACCAGCAGCAATGCGCGACCTGTCACGGCGTGAATGCGATGGGGGATCGCAGCCAAGGCGCGCCAAACCTAACCGATCAAGAATGGCTTTATGGCAGCACAGAGGATGCGATTTACAACACCATCTACAATGCCCGGAACTCGCATATGCCAGCTTGGCAGGACCGCTTAGACGACGCCTCGATCAAAGCGCTGGCAGTCTATGTTCACACACTGGGCGGGGGCGAATAGGCCGCGCGCCATGGGACACACCACGCTCAACATGCACCCGTCCACAGGCCAAGGCGGCCCCACACCGCCGCCGCCACAAGACCTCTATGCGAAACGCCTGCAAATCTATCCAAAGCTCGCGCATGGCAAGTTTCGGATGGTCAAATGGGGCGTCATGGCGGTCACGCTGGCCATCTATTACCTGCTGCCATGGTTGCGCTGGAACCGCGGCGAGGGCATTCCCAACCAAGCCGTGCTCGCCGATTTTGAGAGTGAGAAATTCTATTTCTTCTTCATAGAGATCTGGCCCCAAGACATTCATTTTTTGGCCGGACTTTTAATCCTAGCGGCGCTCGGCCTGTTCCTGGTCACGTCGCTTTTGGGACGGGTCTGGTGCGGCTATACCTGTCCGCAGACTGTGTGGACGGATCTTTACATTTGGGTGGAACGCGCCTTCGAAGGCGATCGCGCGGCGCGGATGCGGCTCGACAATGCGCCGTGGAGTGTCAACAAAGCGTGGCGCAAGCTTGGCAAACATACGATTTGGTTGGTCATCGCATTTTGGACGGGCGGGGCGTTTATCCTTTATTGGCATGATGCGCCGACTGTGGCGCAAGGTTGGTTTACGGGGCAGGCGCCCCTGTCAGCGTATTGGTTCGCCGGCATTTTGACGCTCACCACCTATTTCTTGGCCGGTTGGATGCGCGAGCAAGTCTGCACTTATATGTGTCCATGGCCGCGCATTCAGGGTGCGTTGACCGACGAGCACGCGCTGAATGTGACCTATCGCTATGATCGCGGAGAACCGCGAGGGCCGAAGCGCAAATCCGAAAATTGGGACGCGCGCGGCGACTGCATAGATTGCGACCAATGCGTGCAAGTTTGCCCGGTCGGCATTGATATTCGCGACGGTCAGCAACTCGAATGCATTCATTGCGCGCTTTGTATCGATGCGTGCGATCAGATGATGACCAAGATCGACCGACCGACTGGGCTGATCGCTTATGATACAGACGTCGCTGTGGCCGCGCGGGCCAATCA
>JBCBYJ010000171.1:0-4539 GCA_039815905.1 Pseudomonadota bacterium
CTTTGTTGCTGCGATAGATCATAACTTTGCGATGGCCTGAGCTGACTTGCTCCAAGGAGTCGACATCGGCGAGGGCTTGGCCTTCATTGAAGCCAGCATCCGCGGCGCTGCGGAGGGTCAGCTCAGGCCATCGCAAAGTTATGATCTATCGCAGCAACAAAGTTGAGGCAGGGGGAAGCTGATGAAGCGGATATCGCCACTCATCAAAGGTGCAACCGTATCACTTGCGATCGGACTGACGCCGATGGCCGTGATCGCGCAGACAAATGATTCGCAGAACCCTTTGGGGGTTCGCTCGCTCGATCCCGGTGAAACTGGCGTGACGCGGGTCGTGAAGCTCGGCACCAATAAGTCGATCGTGATTGACTTAGACACGCCCGCCTCCGACGTCATCATCACCAATCCAGAGATCGCCGATGCGACGGTGCAGACCGCGAAACGGATCATTTTCCGCGGGGTCGAAATGGGGCAGACCAACGCCTTTATCTTCGGGCTCGACGGACGACCATTGATCAACCTTGAAATCACGGTCGATCAGGACACGGCGATCATTGAGGATTTGATCCGGCGCTATGTCCCGGATGCGCGGGTCACCGTCGAAAGCGCCAATGGCAGTCTCGTGGTTGCTGGCGAAGTTGATAGTTTGGTGCAATCGGACCAGGTCTTGAGATTGGTCACAAGCTATATGCCCGTTCAAAACGGGATCAGCGTCATCAATATGATGTCGGTGCGCGCCAAGGACCAAGTGTTGTTGGAAGTCCGCATTGTTGAAATGCAACGCACCGTGGTCAAACAACTTGGGATCAACTTGTCTGGCACCACCAGCTTTGGCGACTTGGCGGGCCAAGTGGTTGAGCAAGTCTTCAACGCCGCCGGAAACCAAGTCTTCTTTGATCCGGATCAACGCCTGATCAGTGTTGATAATGGCGTCCTGAACGTGTTTGACGTGCCAGGGATTGGCGAGAATGATGTTGGCCTCGGTGACCCGCTTTTGGCCCAAGTGCCGGGCGCGCCTTTCTCCAATCAATTTTCGATCTCGAGCTCCAATACGTTCAATATTGCCGGTGGCTCGCTCGGCGGGCTGTCAGCAAGTGCCGGATATACCAATTATGTTGGCAACACACCGCAATCCTCTCTGGGCGCGGCGTTCGACGCGCTTGAGCGGGTTGGCATTGTCCGCACATTGGCAGAACCAAATATCACTGCGGTCTCTGGCGAGAGCGCAAAATTCCTCGCCGGGGGTGAATTCCCGGTGCCGGTCAGCCAGGACGAAGAAGGACGGATCGGCATTGAGTTTAAACCCTTCGGTGTCGGCCTCGCTTTCACACCGGTCGTGCTGTCTGAAGGGCGGATTTCGCTGAAAGTCTCCACAGAGATTTCTGAACTGTCCGCTCAAGGCGCGTTCCAAGGCCAGTCCGTCGCCGGTGTGACGTCAGATGGACAAGTGATTACGGCGCAGACCCTGACGATCCCATCGCTGACGGTGCGCCGCGCTGAAAGTGTTGTGGAACTGCCATCTGGTGGCTCAATGATGCTCGCAGGGTTGATCCAATCGCGCTCGCGTCAAACCATCGATCAGCTGCCAGGGATCAAGAAACTGCCCGTGCTCGGCTCCTTGTTTCAATCCCGAGACTTTATCAATGAAGAGACCGAGATGATTGTAATCATCACGCCTTACTTGGTCGATCCGGCCAAGAAGGACGAGCTGAAAACGCCAGCGGACGGTTTCGTCAATGCATCGGATCCCAAGACGATTTTCTTCGGCAAGCTGAATGCTCAGTATGCGGAAGCCGGTAAGGGATTATCGACAGAAAATTACTCCGCTCCGGTTGGATTTATTGAGGAATAGGTTGGCAATGTTGAAGCAAAAACATCTTCTTCTGAGTGCCGTGCTGAGCGGACTGGTGCTTATTTCAGGCTGTCAGTCAGACGGCCCACCGAGCAATGTGCCGGCAGAATATTTCACCGGGACGACGCTAGATCGCAACGCTATCGGCGTCACTCAGCATACGGAGTATCTCGAGGTTCGCATGGACCCGCGCGACACACAATTGCGCATTCCACAGCTGATGAAAATTCAGTCCTTCCTCGATACATATCGCGATGAGGGTCATGGGCCTTTGGTGATTTCGATGCCACGTGACAGCGAGAATGATCAGTTGGCGGTTGGCGCGGTCGCCGAGATTCGGCAGCTCGCTTGGGAAGCCGGCGTAGCCTATGAAGAGATGCTGGGCGCGGCATATAATGCCGGAGGGCGCATGGATACGCCCATCGTCATGGCCTTCAAAATCTATAAAGCGCAGGCGCCTGAGTGTCTGTCGCTGGCGGAACAGGATGTCACCAATGCCATCTCAAACAGCGATTTGCCGTCTTTAGGATGTGCGGTCCGGACCAATATGGCGGCGATGATTGCCGAGCCAGCGGATCTTTTAGGCCAGCGCGAGTTGGACGAGGGGGATCTGGCGCGACGCGGCACGCAGCTGCAACTTTGGCGCGAAGGCGACACGACGGCGGCGGTGCGGACGCCAGCCGAGTCGGCGGTCGTCTCGGGCGTCATTCAGTAGGTTAAGAGTAGAAACGGGGAGTCAGGTAGAATGTCGAACGATAACGCCCTTTTCGAAGACGATTTCGAGATGGAATTCGAGGACGATTTCGATTCCGCTCTGGCGACTGTGTTTGAAGATGAATCCGGAGCCGAAGCGGTTGATCTCAATGCGCCGATGAAAGAGATCGAACAGTTTGAGTCGCAGTTTGAGGACGATGGGGTCGCGGATGACGCGCCCGCCGAAGCCATCCCAATTACGTATACGGATCAAGATGAGGGTGGCTATCGCGCGATCCCGGCGATTTCTGCAATCGCGTTTTGTGAAACCGGTCGCACCGCGCAATTGATGGAGACGGTCGCCAATGATCGCAGAATGTCGCAAGCGACGGTCTCGACCATGGATGGCGGGCTCGAAGCTGCGATCGAATACCTCACTGAGAACACCACACCGAACCTGCTTATTCTCGAATCGTCAGCTGCGAACTCCACGATGATCGCACAGATTGATGAGCTTGCCTCGCATTGCGATGAAGGGGTTCAGGTCATGGTGATTGGCAGCACCAATGATATTGGCCTATACCGCCAGCTTATGGCGCGCGGCGTCAGCGAATACCTCGTGCCGCCGGTTGCGCCGGTTCAGATTGTGCGCTCGATCAGCCACTTATTTGCCGATCCGGATGCGCCATTTATCGGCAAGTCGATCTCTGTGATTGGCGCCAAAGGCGGCGTTGGCGCCTCGACCATCTCACACAACCTGGCCTGGGCTCTATCTGAAAGCACCCTGGTCAATACCGCGCTGATCGACCTTGATCTGTCCTTCGGAACGACGGCGCTCGATTTCAATCATGAAAACCAACAAACCGTGGTCGATGCCCTATTGGCACCGGACCGCGTGGATGATGCAGTTGTGTCGAAGCTGCTGTCGAAAGTGACGGACCGCCTATCGCTGTTTACGGCGCCTGCATCCGTGTCTCAGATCATGGATATTCCGACCGAGTCCTATACCGCGATTATCGATACGGTGCGCCGCGTCATGCCGTTCGTCGTCCTCGACCTTCCGCATGTGTGGACGGAGTGGACCTATCGGACCTTGCTGGGCTCAGATGAAGTGATCTTGGTGTGTCAGCCGGATCTCGCTTCGCTTCGCAATGGCAAAAACATCATTGATGAATTGAAGGCTCAGCGTCCAAATGATGCGCCGCCTAAGCTGATCATCAATATGATGGGTGTGCCGAAGCGGCCCGAAATCCCGACCAAGGATTTTGCCGCTGCGATTGATGTCGAGCCTTCCATCGTGATGCCGTTTGACCCGCAATTGTTTGGCACGGCGTCGAACAATGGACAGATGATTTCTGAAACCGATGCGCATGCTGACGCGTCGGTTGCGATAGATCAACTCGCAAGCGTGCTGACCGGGCGCGATGTGGTCATCCAACAAAAATCCTTCCTGAACAAATTGCTCGGAAAATAAGGTCTTAGAAGAGGACTAAGCATGGCTTTTGGAAAACGCAGTGGCGCACCTGGCGCGGCAGATCCTGCCGCCAAGCCGGCTATGCCGGCCGCCCCAAAGCCTATTGTCGCAAAACCTGCGGCCCCCAAAGCCGATAAAGCCGAGAAACTCGTCGCGGCCGCGCCGCCAAAGCCGACACCGGAAAAAGCAAAGCCAAAACCGGCCGCGATAAAGCCGCCGCCAGCTCAGCCGCAAGAAAAAGTCACCAAAGTCACAGATCGCTCTGAAGAGTATTATGCGACCAAGACAACGATCTTCAATGCGCTGATTGATACGATCGATCTCGGCCAACTCGCGCAGCTGGATCAAGAGAGCGCGCGCGAAGAGATCCGCGACATTGTGGTTGAGATCATCGCCATCAAAAACGTCGTGATGTCGATCTCTGAGCAAGAACACTTGCTCGACGATATTTGTAATGACGTGCTCGGCTATGGCCCCCTCGAGCCGCTTCTGGCGCGCGATGATATCGGCAATATCATCGCGC
>JBCBYJ010000172.1:0-4484 GCA_039815905.1 Pseudomonadota bacterium
ACCGGTTTGGTCATGCGGCGTTTGAAAATGGCATGGGCGGCGGCGGGGGTGGCAATCCGTTCGGCGGCGGCGGTGACCCGAATGACATTTTCCAAGACATTTTCAGCCAAGTCTTTGGCGGTAACCCATTTGGCGGCGGACGTCGACGCGGCGGCCCGCAGCGCGGCGCAGATTTGCGCTATGATATGGAAATCAGCTTGGAAGACGCCTTTAGCGGCAAAGAAGCTGAGATAAATGTCCCTTCCATGGTCGATTGTGGGACCTGTGACGGAACCGGCGCTGAGCCCGGAACCAGCCCTGAAACCTGCCCGGTCTGTCAGGGCGCTGGCCGAGTGCGGGCGCAGCAAGGCTTTTTCACCATGGAGCGCACATGCGGGCGCTGCAACGGCACCGGCCAGATCATCCCGAAGCCGTGCAAAACCTGCCGCGGCACCGGACAGGTTCAAGAAGATCGAAAACTGTCAGTAAAAATCCCAGCCGGGGTCGAAACCGGGATGCGCATTCGCCTCTCTGGCGAAGGGGAACCTGGCACGCAGGGCGGCCCCAAGGGCGATCTGTATATTTTTGTGAATGTCGAAGAGCACGACCTGTTCGAGCGCGATGGTCCGAACCTTTATTGCCGCACACCGGTTTCTATGGTCTGCGCGGCGCTGGGCGGGGAAGTCGAAATTCCGACCATTGATGGCGGCCGGGCCCGCGTCACAGTGCCAGAAGGTGCGCAAACAGGTCGCAAGCTGCGCCTGCGTGGCAAAGGCATGCCGAGCCTGCGCGGCAATCACCAGACCGGCGATCTTTACATCGAAATGTTCGTTGAGACCCCGCGCAATCTATCGGCCCGTCAGAAAGAGATCCTGCGCGAATTTTGTGATTGCTCTGGCAAGGATTGCAATCCGGAATCAGAAGGCTTTATCGGCCGCGTGAAAAAATTCTGGGACGGGATTGGCAGCGAAGACGAGGCGACGAAGCACTAGGCTGGGGGACCTCTATGCGGACCTAAGCCGCGGTCACAAACGTCGCGATGACTTTCTTGACGCCTGCTTTTTCGAACGCCACGGTCAGCTTGGTGCCATTCGCGTCCATGATTTTGCCATAACCGAATTTCTCATGGAACACGCGCTGGTTCAGTTTGAACCCAGATTGCCCGGTTTCTGAGGCTAGTAAAGTCGATTTGCCGTCAATCACGGGGCTCGCATCATATTTGCCAGCATTTTCTTTCAAGCGCCGCCAGCCCGGCGAGGTGTAATTCGAACGCTCACCAAGGTCCTCAACGGTTCCGGTAAAGCCATCTTCGCCGCCAGGCAGGGAAGAGTAACCGGTTTCGGCTTCCGCCTCGACATGTTCGTGCGGCAGCTCGTCGACAAACCGGCTTGGCAAGACGCTTTGCCAACGGCCAAAGATTTGACGATTGGCGACAAAGCTAATCCGGCACACTTCGCGCGCCCGCGTGATGCCAACATAAGCCAGGCGCCGTTCTTCCTCTAAACCCTTCATTCCGCTTTCATCGAGCGAGCGCCGAGACGGGAACACTTCCTCTTCCCAGCCCGGCAAGAAGACTTGCGGCCATTCCAATCCTTTTGCCCCATGCAGGGTCAGAATCTGCACCTCGTCGCCATTGCTGTCTCGGCCGGCATCCATGACCAATTCAACATGTTCGAGAAAGCCGGTCAGATTCTCAAACTCGCCCATCGCGTTGATCAGCTCTTTTAAATTGTCGAGCCGGGTTTGCGCTTGCGGGCTGCGATCTTTTTGCAGCATGTCTGTATAGCCGGATTCATCCAAGATGACCTGCGCAAGATCGGTATGGCTCATGCCATTGGCGTGGCGGTCGCGCCAGAGATTAATCTGATCGATAAAGGTCGTCAGCCCACGTTTGCCGGGGCCTTTAATCTCGTCCGTTTGCAGCACCATCGGAGTCAGTGTGAACAGGCTGCGGCCATCATCGCGGGCATAGCGTTGGAGCTTTTGCACGGTCGTATTGCCGACGCCGCGCTTCGGCTGGTTGACCACGCGCTCAAAGGCAAGGTCATCATCGGTGGAGCGGATCAGCCTCAAATAGGCCATTGCGTCCCGGATTTCGGCGCGCTCGAAAAAGCGCGGGCCGCCGATCACGCGATACGGAATGCCAAGAATGATCAAGCGCTCTTCAAACAACCGCATTTGCCAAGAGGCCCGGACAAGAATGGCGCAGTCTTGATAGCCACGCTTGCCGCCTTTGGCCGACCAAGCTTCGATTTCGTCGCAAATCATCCGCGCTTCGGCTTCGCCATCCCACAGGCCGCGCACTTGCACTTTCTTTGCGTCCGGATCGCCGGCCCAGTCGCCACCAACAAAAAGCGTTTTGCCGAGCCGGCCTTTATTGTTCGAAATCACCGCTGAAGCGGCGGCGAGGATTGGCTCGGTCGAGCGATAATTGCGCTCCAACCGAATGGTTTTCGCGCCGGGAAAGTCTTTTTCGAAGCGCAGAATATTGTCCACTTCCGCGCCGCGCCAACCATAGATGGATTGGTCATCATCTCCGACGCAGCAAATATTGGAATTGCCTTGTGCGAGCAGCCGCAGCCACAAATATTGGGCGACATTCGTATCCTGATACTCATCGACCAGGATATATTTGAACTTGCGATGGAAATCCGCGAGCAGGTCCGGATTGTCCTGAAACAGCGTGATATTGTGGATCAAAAGGTCGCCAAAATCGCAAGCATTCAAAACTTTTAAGCGGGCCTGATAGGTCTCATAACAGGAAATCCCTTTGCCATCAGCGAATTGATAGGCTTCATCGCCGGGAACCTTGTTCGGCAATAGCGCGCGATTTTTCCAGCCATCAATCAAGCTCGCCAAATAGCGCGGCGTCCAGCGCTTGGGATCGATATTTTCCGCTTCGATGATCTGTTTGCAGAGCCGGACTTGGTCATCTGTATCAAGAATCGTGAAGCTTGATTTCAGGCCGACCAATTCAGCATGTCGCCGCAAGATCTGGGCGGAGATGGAGTGAAATGTGCCGAGCCAGCGCAGGCCCTCGCCGGCATCGCCGGTCAGTTTCAGTGCCCGCTCACGCATCTCGCGCGCGGCTTTATTTGTAAAGGTGACCGTCAGCGTTTGGCTCGGATAAGCGAGGCCAGAGGCAATGATGTGTGCCAAGCGCGTCGTCAGCACCCGGGTTTTTCCCGTCCCGGCCCCCGCCAGCACCAAAAGCGGGCCTTCTGTGATCAGTACCGCTTCTTTTTGTTCGGGGTTGAGACCGTCCAGATAATCCGCCGTCTCACCAGCCGCGGGCGCCCGCGCCGCGGCCATTTCCGAGATGCTCAGTTTGCGATTCGGTCCCGACATGAGAGCTATATAGTCGCGTTCTTCGCAGCCCGCGACTCCTTCTCCTCTTCGCGGCTGCGCTTTTGGCCCTATGTTTCATAGAAACCTCAAAACAGAGCGACCATGAGCGATACACCCGACCTTGAAAAAGACCCTGAACGCAACCGCCTTTCGGCGCGGCTTGGACGCACTGTGAAAGTTGGGACCAATCTGTCTGGCGCCGGGTTGACCTTTGCGGCCAATGCCATGTTTGGGGGCGACAAAGGCGATGAGCGGATCGCCAAAGCAGTCGCCGCAGCCTTGGGTAAATCCAAAGGGCCATTGATGAAAGTCGCGCAAATGGTCTCGACCATTCCGGACTTTTTACCAGCCGAATATGCCGATGAGCTGAGCCAGCTACAGGCCCAAGCCCCGGCCATGGGTTGGCCATTTGTGCGTCGGCGCATGCGGGCCGAGCTCGGCGCCGACTGGCAAAGCAAGTTTGCCGAATTTGGCAAAGACGCCGCCCACGCCGCCAGTCTCGGCCAAGTCCATCGGGCCAAGCTGCCAGATGGCCGCGAAGCGGCGTGCAAGTTGCAATATCCGGATATGGCCTCCGCGGTTGAGAGTGATGTCGGGCAGCTGAAATTGCTCTTGGGCATGTTTAAGCGCATGGATGGCTCAATCGATCCGAGCGAAATGGTCGAAGAGATTACCGACCGCTTACGCGAAGAGCTCGATTACGCGCGCGAGGCCAAACACATGGCGCTCTATGCGCATATTTTGGCAGATAAAGACTTCGTTGCGGTGCCAGAACCGGTGCCAGATCTCTGCACCGATCGGCTTTTGACGATGAGCTGGGTCGAAGGCGAGCGCCTCGACGCTTATGAGGCGGCGCCCCAGGAGGCGCGTAATCAGATCGCTGAGAATCTGTTTTGGACGTGGTGGCACCCGTTTACATCGCGCGCAGTGATCCATGGCGATCCGCATCTCGGCAATTATCAAGTCACGCGAGAGGGACACGGGCTAAATCTCTTAGACTTTGGCTGCATTCGGATCTTCCCGCCGCAATTCGTGGCCGGTGTTGTCGAACTATATCGTGCCATTCTCGCCGACGATTTTGACGCGGCTTATGCCGCTTATGAAAAATGGGGCTTTAAAGGCTTGAACAAGGACCTGGTTGAGGTGCTGAACATCTG
>JBCBYJ010000173.1:0-4461 GCA_039815905.1 Pseudomonadota bacterium
CACTTCAGAGCCCGTGCCCGCCGTCGTTGGAATGGCGATCAAAGGCGGCAATTTTCCAATATGTTTGGCGCCGCCCGAGATGGCGGCATACTTCTCTAGCGGACCGCCTTGGCTGGCCAGCAAGCCGACCGCCTTGGTCAAATCCATGGCCGAGCCACCCCCTAATGCGACCAGCCCATCGGCGTTCACCTCATTGTATTGGGCCGCGACCGCTATCGCTTGGTCTTCGGTTGGGTTGGCGACGGTATCGGTAAACACAGCGGCAGGCTCCATACCGAGATGCTCTAATACTGTGTCGAGCAGACCGACCGCTTTAATACCCGGATCGGTGATCACCATGGGGCGGGTCACGCCAAAGCCTTTTAGCGTGCCGCCAAGCTTGGCCACGGCGCCATGGTCAAAGATGCAAGTGGTCAGAAAGTTCATGACTGGCATGGCAATGTCTCCAAATTGGTAATTCTTTTATCCGTCGCCTAAAAAGCCTAGAGCGCTGGACAGAGCAATCTCTCCCGCAGCGGCAGCATGACATGAGGACGCGGGTTATGGCGGGACTAAGAATAGGCGTTCTGGGCGCCGCCCGGATCACTGACACGGCGGTCATCCATCCAGCCCGGGTCATCCCGCAATGTCAGATTGTGGCAGTCGCCGCGCGCGATCGGTCCCGCGCGGAGGCGTTCGCAAACACGCACGGGATCGGTACAGTCCTGAATGGATATGACGAGGTAATTGCGTCGGATGAGGTCGACCTTGTCTATAATCCGCTGCCCATCAACTTGCATGCAGACTGGACGATTAAAGCTCTGGAAGCGGGCAAGCACGTCCTTTGCGAAAAGCCGTTCGCAATGAACGCGCGAGAGGCGCAGGCCATGCTCGACGCGTCTGAGACGGCCGGGCGCCGTGTGATTGAAGCTTTTCACTATCGCTATCATCCAGCATTTGAGACGTGTCTGGATTGGCTGGCCGCCGACGAGATTGGCGAGTTGAAAGAGATCCGCGCCGCGTTTGATGTTGAGATCCCAGATGATGGCACAGAAATCCGACACCGGGTCGAAACGGGCGGCGGCGCGATGATGGATTTGGGGTGCTATCCTTTGCACTGGGCGCTGTCGGTGACCGGCCAAGCGCCTATAGCGGTCGCCGCATCGGCGACCCTCACACGGTCGGGCGTTGATGAACGTCTGAAAGCGGATTTGACCTTCGCCTCAGGCGTGACCGCGCACGTAACGACGAATATGGGCCCAGGTGCGGCGTTTCGGGCTGAGATGAAACTGATTGGGACGCGCGGTGAGATTAGCTTCATCAACCCACTCGCGCCGCACAATCGGTTTGTCCCCGGCAAACTCGTGAGTTCGCGGGGTGCCGAAGCCGAGATGAGCCCGATTAGCACATATACATATCAACTCGCCGCGGTGCGGGAGGCCTTGCGCACCGATGCGCCCTTGCCGACAGAAGGCGAGCAGATCCTGCGCCAACAGACAGCATTAGATGAGATTTATGCGCAAGCTGGATTGACGCATTTGCGGTTTTTGCAGAGCTGAGATTGACATTAGAGTTCCGAATGAGACTTGATTGAATTATGATCAAACGCCTTCGCCTGCCCGCATGCACCATGCGGTATGAACACACTGGTTCGTTGGCGCGGCGCTCACGTTTTTAAGGCCTGGGGAGACCCGAGAAATGACCGCAGAATCCCTTTCAGAATATGGCGCCTATTTTGATCAGGCCTTCGTCTGGATCGCCGCCGCGATCCTCGTGATCGAGCTTTCAAAAGGCTTTTTCTCGGGGGCGATGAAGGGCCGGCAATTGCTCGATATGGTGGCGAGCGCTGCCACGCTCATCCCATATTATTTGGTTGAGATTTTTCTGATGTCTCTGGTCTATGTCGCTTTGATTGTGGTCGCTGACAATTTCGCCCCATGGCAGATGCCGATCAACATCTGGACCGTCCTGCTGGCAATGCTGGTGATTGATTTCATCTACTATTGGGAGCACCGAAACGCCCATCGCATGCGATTGCGGTGGACCCAGCACGCCGTGCATCACTCCTCGCGCGAAATGAATATGCTCATCAGCTTTCGTGCGGGCGCATTTGAGACCTTCACAGCCGCGCCATTTTACTTCCCATTGGTGTTTCTAGGGTTTCCGCCGGTATTGATTTTCTTCGGCGCAATCGTTGTGATCGGCTATCAGACTTGGCTTCATACCGAAGTGATCGGCAAACTTGGACCGCTTGAAGGGGTGTTCAACACGCCCTCCAATCACCGTGTGCATCATAGCTGCGACGGCAAAAATCTCGGCAAGAATTATGGCAGCGTTCTGATCATTTGGGACCGACTGTTCGGAACCTATCAGGCTGAAGAAGAAACGCCCAAATACGGTCTCCATCGCGATTATAATAGCGTCAATCCGCTCACGGTATGGGCGTCTGAGCTGCCAGAACTGTTCCGGGACTTGAAGCGCTCGGAGAGCTTTGGCGAAGCCTGGATGTTCCTGTTTGCAAAACCCGGATGGCAGCCCAAACCCGAGACCTCCCGCGACACGCTTTCCGATCAAGAGCCAGTGGGTTAAGCGTCGCGCGGACCTGACCAGGAGATCCTTTCATGCGCATCGCTCTGCTCACTGCCGCGCTTGCCTGTCTTGCAGCTTGTGAAAGCTTGCGCGCCGAGACGTCGCAGGCTGATCAAATTCAGCATTATGTCAAAGACGCCTATAAGGATGCAGGCTTCCCGTTCTCCAGCGCCGTGGAAGCCGACGGTTGGATCTATCTCGCAGGTGAGCTGGGGACGCTGCCGGATGGGCAATTGGCGCCCGGAGGGATTGGTCCGGAAACGCGCCAGACCATGGACAATATCCAAGCCACGCTTCAAACTAATGGCTTAAGCTGGGACCGCGTTGTGAAATGTACGGTCTTCCTCGCCGATATTGCGGAATGGCCGGCTTTTAACGAGATTTACAAAACCTATTTCGAGGGCAATTTTCCCGCTCGAAGCGCGCTTGGGGCGAACGGATTAGCGCTCGGTGCGCGCGTTGAAATCGAGTGTATCGCGAAACGCTAAGCCGCCTCGGTCAGCGCCGCCAAATGCCCCGTTTTGACATAGATCAAGCAGCCCTCTTCAGACCAGGGCGCATGTTTTGAGCCGTGCGGGCTGCGGATCCATGTGCCCACCGGATAATCACCAAATTCGTCCTGGAACGTGCCCTCTAAGACCAAAATTTCTTCCCCGCCCCAATGCTGATGCGGCGAGAATTTAGTGCCTGGCGCCCAACGGACCAAGGCTGCGCTTTCCGTGCCATGACTGTGCAGCGGTAAGACCGCAAGCCCTGGCACTTGGCCGGGCAGAAAGGTCGCCGACTTTGTGTCGATCACTTTTTGCTCGGTGTCAGCGGGATCAAACTGATGCAATTTCACAAAGATCGTGCAGCCCTCTTTAGAGTGCGGCGTATGCTTTGACCCGATCGGGTTGCGGACAAATGAGCCTGCCGGATAATCGCCATGCTCATCAGAGAACACGCCTTCAAGCACAATGAATTCTTCGCCGCCGCCATGCGTGTGCTCGCTAAAATAGGAGTCCGGAGCATAGCGCACAATCGATGTCGCGCGCGCCACTTCCTCGCCGATCCGGTCGAGCATCTGGCGCTCAACGCCAGCCATGGGTGAGGCCACCCAAGCGCGATCTTTTGGGCGAAGGACAACGCGGTCCGAAAAATCTGCATTCAATCTCATGCGAAACTCCTAGGTTTGGGTCGAGCCCGTCAAGCGCGCCAAGAAGGCGGCTGTGGCGCGATCAAAAAGTGATACGGTTTTGGCGGCCCGCGCGACCAGCTGCGCGCCCTCCATCAGAGCCAGGGTGGCATGGGCTTCGGCGCTCGGATCAGTGACCCCGGCGACAGATCTGTCTTGGCGCGCGGTTTCAAAAACCTGGGTCAGCCAGGCGACACTGTCTTCATGAAACTGATTGAGCTCGGCGATAACCGGGTCTGCCAAACGGTCCCGGCTGGCGCTGAGTGCAACGCATAAGCAGAGCTGCGATCCATCCACGAGCGCATCGCGGTAAATCGCTTGATGGGCTTGCAGCCTCTCAGCGGCGCTCAGGTCCGATCCACTGAGATCGTTCAGCAGATCGGAAAAGCGCGCGGCATAGCGCTGGATCAGCTCGAAAGCGAGGTCGGCTTTGGTCGGAAAGTGATGATGGATGCTGGCTTTTCGGATGCCGATATCGCGCGCCAGATCCGCATATGAGAATCCGTTATAGCCACGCTGGCGCGCGGCACGTTCGGCACTGTTGAGAAGCGCGGTGCGTGTGTTCATATACCCTACCTAGTAGTAGGGAGTCCAAACATCAAGAGGGCTGATCTGCTGGCTTGACAATTGCCCGGCTGTGTCGCCCTCATAGGCATGAAACACCAAGAGAGGCCGGGCAACGTGACATCTCCCATTCTGACGGTTCAAGACCTGAAAAT
>JBCBYJ010000174.1:0-4457 GCA_039815905.1 Pseudomonadota bacterium
TATTGCGCGGGTCAGGTTGGTAAACGCCACACCCGACAGACGCACCGCATCTAGCCTATATTGCGCTAGGCCATGCGAGGAAGCCTCCATCGCCGCATGAGTGACCCCCTCATCCGCGAGCGTTTGCAAAGTCGCATGAATCGCCACGGGATCTGGCGTTTACCAACCTGACCCAAGACCATCTCGATTATCATAAGACCATGGATGAGTATCGCGCCGCGAAAACGCGGCTCTTCTCAGAGCTGGCACCGGCGGGTTGTCCAGCTGTTGTCAATGCCGATAGCGATCAGCGCCTGTTCTTTGAGCAAGCCGCGCATGAGGCAGGGCTGGACGTGGTCTCTGTCGGCTGGCGCGGTCAGGATTTGAAGATTGAAGAGCTCATGCCCAAAGCGACGGGGCAGCGGCTCTTTTTGAACTGGCGCGGCCAGAAAGCGGCGATTGATTTGCCTCTGATTGGCGAGTTTCAAGCGCTGAATGCTTTAACCGCGGCTGGGCTTGCACTGGCCGGCGGGCTCGACTTGCAAGCCGTGGCCCATGGCATGGCGCAGCTCAAGCCCGTCAAAGGGCGGCTCGAATATATTGGTGAGACCAATGACGGCGCGGGTGTCTTTGTTGACTATGCGCACACGCCCGCCGGGCTGGATGTTTTGATCCGCGCGGCGCGGCCACATACAGCCGGGCGCTTGATTGTCGTGTTTGGATGCGGCGGCGACCGCGATCGCGGTAAGCGCCCTTTAATGGGTGAAGTGGCGGCCAAACATGCCGACCATGTTATCGTCACAGACGATAATCCGCGCAGCGAAGATCCAAGCGCCATTCGCGCTGATGTCTTGGCCGGGGTGCCGAACGCTCTAGAGATTGGCGATCGCGGCGAAGCCATCGCCCAGGCCGTGCAGGATTTGCGCAAAGGCGATACGCTTTTAATTGCCGGCAAGGGTCATGAGACCGGGCAAATTATTGGCGACAAAATCGTGCCCTTTAGCGATCAAGAGACCGCGATCGATGCGCTGAAGGAGGTGGCCAATGTCTAGCGTCATCCTGCGATCTTCTCAGCCAAACGCGCAAGTCTCGTCTCAGGGGAATTCATCCACAGGAATTCGCCGATTGGCCTTTGCGGTATCTCGCACCAGAGTTCGGTACGGCGCTATCTCGGGCGGTGAAACGCCAGAAGTTTCTTTGTCGTCAGGGGATTGCGAAGCGCTGACACACTTGCTCGCAGAGGTCGTCCGTACACGTCTGACTGCAGAACGAAACGAGTCCACGTTTAAAGGCGCTAGCAGCATTCGATTTTCTAACCGAAAAGATAGGCAAAAAGCCGATTGCGTCCTCTTGTTAAAAACACCGAACCGCTCACCAATGTGCGCGTTCGCAGAGCGTCCACGCCAGTGTAGCTGGGCGCCAGTCGAACAGGTGATGGACCGCCGCACAGAAGGTGCAGCAGGGGGTAGTGATGCTATATGATCTGTTGGCCGCGGATGAAGGGCCATTTAGACTTTTTAATTATCTGACATTCCGAACCGGATTGGCACTGGTCACGGCGTTTTTGTTCACTGTGGTGACCGGCGGTTGGGTGATCGACTTTTTGCGGGCGCGCCAAGGCAAAGGCCAGCCGATCCGCGATCTTTCATTAGAAGCACAGATGTCTAAGCAAGGCACGCCGACCATGGGCGGGTTGCTGATTTGGATCGGACTGCTGCTCGGCACGGTATTGTTTGCGGATCTACAAAACCCCTACATTTGGGTCGTGCTGGCCGTGTCGCTATCTTACGCCTTTCTCGGGTTTCTCGATGATTATGCGAAAGTCACCAAGCAGAGCACAGATGGCGTCTCGGCCCGTTTGCGCTTGGGTACAGAATTTGTGGTCGCGGCCGCCGCCGGCGCCTTCATCATGGGACTGCATGGAGCGCATACCCCGCTGGGACATGCTGATTGGGGCGCGCTGAACCCGCTCGCAGAATGGATTGCGAGCTTTGCACCAGAAACCTCTGTCGAGCGCAATGAGGCATCATTCTCGGGCGGCGTCGCGATCCCGTTTGTGAATGATTACTTCTTCCCGCTCGGCGGCCTGTTTGTGGTCTTTGCTTGCATCGTGATTGTCGGCTTTGCCAATGCCGTGAACTTTACCGATGGGCTGGATGGGCTCGCCATTGTTCCGATCATGTTTACCGGCGCTGCTTTTGCCTTGATCGCTTATTTGACCGGTAACTTCGTCTTCTCTGGCTATTTGGGCATTCAATTCACCCCCGGCGCCGGCGAGATGGCGGTCTTGATGGGCGCGATGATGGGCGCTGGTTTGGGCTTTTTGTGGTACAATGCCTATCCCGCCAAAGTGTTTATGGGCGACACCGGATCGCTTGGCCTTGGCGGCCTGATTGGCGTCGTCGCCGTGGCGATTAAGCACGAGTTTGCGCTCGCCGTGATTGGCGGTCTGTTCGTTTTGGAAGTCCTCTCCGTGGTGCTGCAAGTGAGCTGGTTCAAGCTCACCCGAAAGCTGACCGGCGAAGGCAAACGCATCTTCTTGATGGCGCCGCTGCATCACCATTTTCAGAAAAAGAACTGGCCGGAGACACGGGTCGTGGTCCGGTTCTGGATCTTATCGCTCTTATTCGCCCTTGCTGGCCTTGCCACCCTGAAGCTGAGGTAATGCAAACCCGATGATCCCCATCACCGAATATGCCGGTCGCGATGTCGCCGTCTATGGCCTAGGCCGCACCGGATTGTCCGCTGCGAAAGCCTTGGCCGCAGGCGGCGCGCGGGTGCATGCTTGGGATGATGGCGAGGCGGCGCGCCTGAAAGCAGAGTCCGAAGGGGTCAATGTCAGCGACATTAATAAGCGCGACTGGCAGAAATTCGCGGCTTTGGTTCTGTCGCCTGGAATCCCGTTCCGTTTCCCGCAACCGCACAGACTGGTGCGCATGGCGGAAATGATGAATGTCCCCGTGGTCGGCGATATGGAGCTGTTTGCCAGAGCGGTTCAGGCGCTTCCGGCCAAGGGTCGTCCCAAAGTCGTCGGCATTACCGGCACGAATGGCAAGTCAACCACCACAGCCTTGATCGGACATATTCTCAAAGAGGCCGGTTTGGATGTTCGGGTCGGTGGCAATATTGGCAAAGGCGTCCTCGACATGCCGCCGCTGCACGCGAATGCGGTCTATGTGCTTGAGCTGTCCTCTTATCAGCTCGACCTGGTTGAAAGTCTGCGCTGTGACGTGGCGGTCTTCCTCAATATCTCGCCAGACCATCTCGACCGTCATGGCGGGATGGAGGGCTATGTTGCGGCCAAAAAGCGGATTTTCGCCAATCAACGCGTGCCTGATGTGGCGATTATCGGCATTGATGATGCCCACAGCCAAGCCACGGCGATGGGCCGTCAACGACCCGGCGAGGGACGTGTGGTTCAGATCAGCTCGGAGTTTGGCCTCGCCCGTGGGGTGAGCGCTGTGGATGGTCACTTATATGATAGCACAGGTGGCCAAGCCTTTCGGGTCGGCAACTTAGATGAAGCGGAAGCTTTGCCCGGGGTGCACAATCATCAAAACGCTGCCGCCGCTTATGCCGCCTGTCACGCGCTCGGCGTTTCGCCAGGTCGCATCATGTCCGGCATTCGCTCTTTCCCTGGCCTGCCGCACCGGATGGAAATGGTCGCGGAGATCGAAGGCGTGCGGTTCATCAATGATAGCAAAGCCACCAATGCCCAAGCGGCTGAGCAGGCGCTCAAGACCTGGCCGAAAGTCCATTGGATCGCGGGCGGCGTGCCAAAAGCCGAGGGCATTGCGCCTTTAGAGCCTTGGTTCGACCGGCTCGCAGGCGCCTATTTGATCGGCGAAAGCCAAGCGGCCTTTACCAAGACGCTTAGCGGCAAAGCCAAAGCCAGCGCGTGCGGGACTTTAGAGGCAGCAACCCAAGCGGCCTTCGATGCCGCCAAAGTCTCCGGAGAGGCCCATCCGATTGTGCTCCTATCACCGGCCTGTGCGAGCTTTGATCAGTATAAAGACTTCGAAGCGCGCGGCGACGCGTTCAAAGCGATTGTGCAAAGATTGTCGGCGCATGTGACGCCGCAAAAAGCGGCCGTGTAGCGGGCGATGGTCGAGGTCGCGCTTCGTCCCCGTTCGGCGACTGGCCGCTTCTTAGAATGGCATCGCGGCTTAGATTGGCCGATCCTGACCGCCGCGATATTATTGCTCTGCACTGGACTTTTAATGTCGCTCGCCGCAGGCCCGCCAGCCGCAGAACGTCTTGGCTTTTCGGACGATCTATACTTTGTTCGACGCCAGGCCATGTTTGTCGGTGCCGCATTGACCTTGATGATCGGCACAAGCCTGCTCGAGCGGGTCTGGGCCCGCCGCATCGCGGCTTTGGTTTTCATTGTTTCTTTGGCGCTCTTAGCGTTTATTCTCGTGTCCGGATACGGAGCCAAAGGGGCGCAGCGCTGGATCCGGTTTGGCGGCCTTAGCCTA
>JBCBYJ010000175.1:0-4457 GCA_039815905.1 Pseudomonadota bacterium
CCGCCACTCGCTCGACCAGACCTTGTAGCGGCGCACAACTCACATACTTGAGCAAAGCACGTTCCCGATAAAAGGATAGACCTCTGTGCCGACCCCACCCGCAGACGTAAATTACACGTTCAACGCCGCTCAAATCGAAACGCTGAAATCGTTTGGCACCGTCATTCATCATGACCAAGATGAGCGCCTGTCTGAAGAAGGCAGCACACAGCAAGACTTGATGATCACACTCTCTGGCGAGACCCACATCTTTGTTCAGACCCCGGACGGACCGAAGCGCGTCGGTTGGATGGAGCCCGGACAGTTTGCTGGCGATATTTCTATCATTACCGGCGCCGCAGCACTCTCAACCACCATTATGGGCAAGTCTGGCGAGGTGCTTCACATCCCGTTCGCTCAGCTGCAAACCTTATTGATTGCAAATTCGGAGCTGTCTGACGTGCTGGTTCAGACGCTCACAGCGCGGCGGGCTTTTGCGCACAATGCAGATCATGGCGCGGTGATCGTGATCGGGTCTCCGCAAGACCGACTGGTGTTCACGGCGCGCAACCTGTTGTCAAAGTTTGGCGTTCCACATCGATGGCTCTCGCCGGAATCTGATCCTTTGGCGCAGCGCTTTATCAAAGCCAAGGCGATTGAGCCGCATCAGCTGCCGGTTGTCATTCGCGGCGGGTCGCAAGTTCTGGAGCGGCCCTCGGCACAGGAATTATCAAACGCCTTTGGGTTCGACCTCTTATCAGATGGCGCGACCGCCGATGTGATTGTCGTCGGCGCCGGACCCGCCGGTCTCGCCGCCAGCGTCTATGCCGCCTCAGAAGGCTTAAGCGTGATTGCCATCGATTCCGAAAACCCGGGCGGCCAAGCCAGCACATCCTCGAAAATTGAAAACTATCTCGGATTTCCCACCGGCGTTTCAGGACAAGAGCTGACCGAGCGCGCGGTCATTCAGGCTTTAAAGTTCGGAGTCAGCCTCACCGCGCCGGTCCAAGCCTCGGCGCTTGAGCGCGAGGGCGACGGCTTCCGAATAGGCCTGACCGATGGCCGCACCGTTTCGGCCCGCGCTGTGGTCATCGCGACGGGCGCACAGTATCGGCGATTGCCCATCGATGATATTGAGCGCTTTGAAGGGCGCGGGGTTTATTATGGCGCCACCCCAATGGAAGCCCAGCTTTGTGGTGGCTCAGAAGTGGTGGTGGTCGGCGCCGGCAATTCAGCCGGGCAAGGCGCTGTCTTCCTCAGCCAATCGGCGAGCAAAGTGCATATCATGTATCGTCGCGCTGATATTCGCGAGACCATGTCAGAGTATCTTGTCAAACGCCTGGAAGACACGCCAAACATCATCCTGCACCCTGAATCCGAGGTCTCGGTTTTACATGGCGTCGAGGGGGTCGACGAGATGGACGATCGCCTTGTCTCGATTACCCACCGCCATCGCGGGACAGGCGTCGAGGCGAAATGCGATTCGCCTTTCGTCTTCCTCTTTGTCGGCGCAAAACCATTCACGGAATGGCTTCCCGAGCATATGTCTTGCGACGCCACAGGCTTTGTCCGGACCGGCGCAGATCTCAGCAATCTCGATCTGGTCAAAGCGGGCTGGACCCTCGATCGAATGCCAACAGAATATGAAACCAGCTGGCCCCGCATCTATGCCGTGGGCGATGTCCGCGCCGGATCCGTCAAACGGGTCGCCTCCGCGGTCGGGCAAGGCTCAGTCGTTGTCAGCCACATCCATCGCGCGTTAGCGGACTTGGACGCAAATACCGCGCCGCGTTGACCCGAGCGCCGAGGCCTGGCTAGAACCGCGTATGCGCCTACTCTTTTTATTGACCTTGGCGGGCCTGGCCGCGTGCGGACAAAACGCGTCGCTGCCAGAGCCTGAAAATCTCTGCGAACAACCGGGCGCGCGCTGTGTCAGTGCCCCGGTCCGCGATGTCATTGCGGTCGATGGCGATACGTTTGAGCTGCAACGTCTAGATGGCCGCGTTCGCTTGCGTCTGATCGGGTGGGATAGTCCAGAAACCGGCAATAGCGCCGGCTGCGCCGCAGAAGACGCGCTCGGTCAACAGGTCGAGGCGCGGGCCCGCGAGCTGTTTGCCACGGCCACCACTTTGACCTTTAAGCCTGAAGGCCAGGATCGATTTGGCCGCGAACGCGCGCATGTCTATCTGGATGGCACACATATTGGCTGGCTGCTCGCCAGGGACGGTCTATCCCAGCCTTGGCCGTCCGAAACCGTGAAACCGACCTGGTGCGACTAGACCCGATTACAGTTCTGCAACTTGCCGGACCGGCCTAAGCTTTGCTTGAATGGTGCAAATGCATGATTTCGAAGCACATTTTCATCCCGGTCGAACCTGGTTCTTCACCCTTAACTTGGCGCAGCGCGACAGCACGCAACTGACGCGTCATGCCGCTTTGCTAGCCGACAGCTCACGCGATGTCGAAGGGCTCTATCCGTTTCAAACGCTGGCGGCGGTTATCCTACCCGATCACATGCATGCCATCTGGACCTTGCCGGACGGCGACGCCGATTATGATCGGCGCATCGACCATCTCCAATCGGGCTTTACCCGCCGCCTGATTGAGGATGGCCATGTCTCCAAAGCCGATCGCGGCTCCGCCCTTTGGCATCCACGGTATTGGGATTACCAAATCCGCGATGAGATCGATTTGGAACGCCATATTGGCTATATCCATGGCAATCCGGTCAAACATGGCTTGGTCAGTCATCCCGATAAGTGGCGCTATTCCACCTGGCACAGCTTCCGCGCCAATGGCTTTGCGCTGTGGACGATCAAGCCACTCGGCACAGTCGGCGAAGCATAAAGTCTCGCGCCGCGCGACGCTGCATTAGAACAAAATCATCACACATCCAGAACAAATTTTGCCCGTTTCGAAAATCGAGACGCTGGAACAATGACCTTAAAAAAAATCAATGTCACGGCTGTCTCCATCACAGAGGGAAGAGTAGCGTGTTCAAGCAGGTGTTTGCGCGGTGCTCTCAAAATATGGAGCACTCGATGATAAACAAACTACTTAGTGCCACCGCGATCGGCGTGGTTATGAGCGTGGGATTTGCAAGTGGCGCGCAAGCGCAGGCCGCTCAAGACTGTACCGATGGAACCGGCGCGAATTCGTTACAATGTGGTGACGGCTCAAATGCGGCCGGAGACCAGTCCACTGCGCTTGGTGACTTTGCCCAAGCGACGGGCGAAGACTCCACAGCGGTGGGAAACGGGGCGCAAGCTAGCAACGACAGTACCACCGCTGTTGGAGAGTCAGCCACTGCAAGTGGCAACAACTCTACTGCAATCGGCGACAACGCCGGAGCAATTGGCAACGAATCCACTGCCATCGGTGTCAATTCAGAGGCAAATGGTGAAGACTCAACAGCACTTGGTCAATTCGCCGTCGCGGATGGGGACTTCTCAACCGCGGTCGGTCAAAGCTCTGAAGCCAATGGAGATAACGCGACTGCGGTCGGAGAAGATGCGGTCGCAGACGGATCAGAATCGACGGCTGTCGGCAGAAATGCTCAAGCTCTTTCGGACGACTCCACGGCAATCGGTGAAGATGCATTGGCTGAAGGTGAAGATACAACCGCAATTGGTGAAGACGCGATAGCAAACGCCGACGACGCGACCGCTGTCGGTCAAAACGCACAGGCCTTAGCTACATTCGCAACGGCCATTGGTGAGGACTCGCTGGCAGACGGCTTTAACTCAACGGCACTCGGCAACGAGGCAGATGCCGGCGGTGCGAATTCCGTCGCACTCGGTGCGGATTCGAACGCCGAAGCCGAATTCGCAACAGCGATTGGTCAAGCTGCTAACGCAGACGGCTTTAACTCTACGGCGGTTGGTAACGCGGCAGATGCTGGAGGTGAAGATTCGACGGCCTTAGGCGCGGATTCTGACGCTGCGGGCGAGAACGCTACAGCGGTAGGTCAAGGTGCGAACGCAGAGGGCGAAGATTCGACCGCTGTCGGTACCGGCTCTAGTGCCGAGGGTGAAAATGCCACTGCAATTGGTAGGAGTGCTAATGCCTCCGCTGAAGACTCAACGGCTGTCGGCGAAGATGCTCAAGCCACAGGCACGGATTCAACGGCGGTCGGCGAAGACGCTCAAGCCACAGCGGATGACGCAACCGCGCTCGGTCAAGGCGCGATCGCCGATTTCGAAAACACAACAGCTGTTGGTCAGGGCGCCCAAGCCCGCGCCTTCAATGCAACGGCTGTGGGTGAAGAAGCTATAGCAGAAGGCGTAGACGGGACAGCTGTCGGTAATGGCGCAAGTGCGGGGGGTGAAAACGCCACCGCAATTGGTACAACCGCTAATGCCTCCGCTGAAGACTCAACGGCTGTCGGCGAAGATGCAGAAGCGAGCGGTACAAATTCGACTGCGCTGGGTGAAGACTCTATTGCCAATGCATTTAACGCAACTGCGCTTGGTCAAAAT
>JBCBYJ010000176.1:0-4452 GCA_039815905.1 Pseudomonadota bacterium
CACAAACCGGCGCTCTAACCAACTGAGCTAAGGCTGCATCAAAGGCTCACATACGCCGGAGTTTCGCGGCATTCAAGATTGAATTATGCAGGCGCACTGCATTCTCTGCTATTCCGCAGCCGCGGGCACGGGCGCAGCGACGTGTTCGATGGTTTCGTGCGCGCGCCGAAAAATCAAAGCCCCATCTTCAAGCTTGCCGTGGCGCATCAGGAAGATATCGCGGGCATAATTTTGAGTAATCAACCACGGCGCCTCTTTGCCCTGTTGTGGAAACCGCTCCATCGCGCGTTGCACATAGCCAGAAGAGAAGTCGAGAAAGTCCGACTCTGGCTCAACGCCATCTGCCATCGGGCGCGCCTCGACAAAATTTTCGCGCTCAAGATGATTGATAATTTTGCACATATATTCGCTGGTCAGATCCGCGCGTAACGTCCAGCTTGCATTCGTATAACCGAACACTGAAGTCATATTTGGCACACCAGAGACCATTGCTCCGCGATAGTTCAGCAATTCATGCGGATTGAGAGCGCGACCATCGACCCGCAATTGCGTGCCGCCAATGAATTGGAGATCCAAGCCTGTCGCGGTAATGATCAAATCGGCTTCAATCTCTTCGCCGGATTTGAGTTTAATACCGGTCTCGGTAAAACGCTCAATATGGTCGGTGACGACAGATGCTTTTCCATTATTGAGCGCGGTGAACAAATCGCTGTCCGGAATTAAACACAGGCGCTGATCCCAAGGGTTATAGGTCGGCGTGAAATGCTTCTCGACCATTTCAGACCCGATTTCTTTGCGGGTCAGACCGAGCAATTTCTCTTTGACCTTTTGCGGGGCGGTTCGGGTGCGTCGGTAAACCGCGAGCTGCATCAAAACATTCTTCCAGCGCGTAAGACCGTAAGCCATCTTTGAAGGCAAGATTTTGCGCAGATTATTGGCGATTTTATCCTCGGCAGGGCGCGACACAACATAGGTCGGGGAACGCTGGAGCATGGTGACATGCTCGGCTTTGTCCGTCATCGCTGGCACAACCGTCATGGCGGTCGCGCCAGAGCCGATCACGACAACTTTCTTGCCCGAATAATCATAGTCTTCCGGCCAATGCTGAGGATGCAATACATCGCCTTTGAACTCATCACGCCCGTCAAAATCCGGCGTGTATCCTTGATCGTAACGATAGTATCCGGCGCACATATGTAGCCAGTTGCAGGTGAAGGTTTCAGGTTCGCCATTCGCCTCTGCCGTGATGGTCCATTGCGAAGACGCGCTGTCCCAACTGGCATCAATCACTTTGTGTCCGTAACGAATGTTTGAGTTAATACCATATTCGTCGGCAGTTTCGTGGATGTAGGCGCGAATCGCGGGTCCGTCCGCGATCGCCTTTTCCGCCTTCCAAGGCTTAAAGTTAAAGCCCAGCGTGTGCATATCGCTATCGCTTCGAACGCCAGGATAGCGGAACAGGTCCCAGGTTCCCCCCATCGCCTCTCGCATCTCTAGGATTTGATAGGATTTTCCAGGGCATTTTTTGAGCAAGTGCACAGCGGCACCGATGCCAGACAGGCCCGCTCCAACGATCAAGACGTCAAAATGATTTTTAATCATGACGCTAGTGTCACTTTTTTTAGGGATTTGTCTAGACCTCCCCAAGCGGTAGCAAGGATCAACCGTCCGTCAGTATGGCCGATAGTGTCTGCCGTGAAATATGACTCAGATGTGGATTTCGGTCTCGATAATATTCAAGTGCGATCGCTGACACAGATAAAGCCCAGCCACGGCCACGCGCCCAGGCCGCCTCGTTGCAAGCGATTTGCTGGCGAAATGGCTCGCGGACTTGCTTGGGCAATACAGACCAAGCAACCATCAAGTCGCATGCCGGATCGCCCACGCCGCACAGTCCAAAATCAATAATCGCAGAGATCCGATCTTCGAAAACCAAAATGTTCCCACCTTGCAAATCTCCATGCAGCCAAACAGGGGACTCTCTATGTGGCGTCGCCGAGAGCGCATCGTGCCAATGATGAAGGAGTTCCGGTTCTGGGTATTCATCAGCTAAGCCATGAATGGCAGCCCGCGTGAGCGCATCGCGATTCTTGAGCGGCACCCCGCGAAAATGATTCCGTGGCCCCGATAGAGGCGCATCCTGCGTGTCCATCACCTGAAGTGCTTGAAGGAAGGTCGATATATCCTTCGCGGCCTGCGCCCAATCTTTGACCTCGGTTTCGCTCAAAGCCTGTCCCGGACACCAATCATAGATGGTCCAGGGATAGGGAAACTCGGAGCTCGCCGCGCCTTTCGCCTGAGGCTTCGGAATTCGCACTGGCAGAGCCGCCAGACGAGGCAACCAAAACTTTTCCGTATCGATGTGCTCGGCGGCTTCCGCGCGCTTGGGAAACCTTACGCTGAACGAATCGCCTAAGCGAAATATTGTGTTGTCGGTTCCGCCCGATTCTATGGGGTGCAAAGCGAAATGCCGAAATTCTGGAAATTGCGCATCAATCAAGCGACGCGCGACCTCTAACTCAATCAGCATTATTGAGCATCGCTCAAAACACGCACTTCTACACTCGCAGACCGCCCGATGGGGTCAACGGCAGAAACATTGTAAAAACCCGCTTGCTCTGGGCGCCAACTTGGCAAGCCGCCATCGTCTGCTCGTAACGGGCGACCGTCGACAAACCAGCTTAGGTCCCCTTCTCCGCGACCCGCCAATACAAATGGCCGCGCGGGTTTTCCATCAACACGGCCAGCCCACAGCTCAGCCCCACGCGGCGGGAACAAGATCTCTGGCGGTTTTGTCTTGCCATCAAAGGCCGCTAATGCGCCTTTTGCCACGCTTTGGCGCTCACTCATCAAGCGGGTTCTAGACGATCCACTTTCGCCCAAATGGTGGGCGGCCCGATCCGCGATTTCAAACAGCAGTGGCAGCGCAGCTTTGCGTCCAGTCGCCCCAGGACGCGGGGCCCCGTCGGCGCGACCAACCCAAACGACAATCGCGTAATTGCCCGAAACACCTGCCGCCCAGGCGTCCCGATACCCATACGACGTGCCGGTTTTGAAAGCCACTTGCGGAGCATTTGCTGTCAATCGCCCGGGCATTCGTCCCTCAGGGGATGGCGTGTCTTTGAGAATATTGATGATCTTTGTCGCGCTGTCTGCGCTCATCAATCGATAACCCGGGGCCGAGTCTTCGATTTGGTCACTGTCCCAAACGAGTGGCTTGGCGATCCCGCCATCGCCCAATGCAGCATAGAGGACGGCGAGCTCCTGCGCGGTGAGCCCAGCGCCGCCGAGGGCAAGGGCCAATCCAGGCTGCTTACGCGCGGCGCCTGAAATTCGCGGATAAGCACCTGCCAAAGTCAGCGCGGCGGCAAAACGCTGCGGCCCAATTCGCTCTAGAGCTAACACTGCGGGTACGTTGAGGGAGTGCTGCAGCGCTTCGGACACGCGCACATCCCCGCGAAATAGACGATCGAAATTCTCAGGTTGATAGGCCGCAAAACGCTTCGGCAAATCCGCAATCCGCGTCGACGGGGCAGCCGCGCCATCGTCAAAGGCGAGCGCATAGATGAATGGCTTCAACGTTGAACCCGGCGACCGCGCTTGAGCGGTCAGGTCGAGCCATCCGCCCGGACGCGCTCTATCGGCTGAGCCGACGCTGGCGCGCACGGCCCGTGTTGGAATGTCGACGACCATGATCGAGACTTGAGCTTCGGCCTCTAAATCGCGCACCACGCGTTGGGCGATTTGCTCCAGCTCTGCCTGCAAGCCTGAATCGAGGGTCGCACGCACATCCCGCATGCCATTGCCCGCCGCGTTCGCAGTCGCGTGCCAGGCGCGAGCTGGGAAGGTAAACCTACGGCCAGGGATCATGGCGGCACGCGCTTCGTTTGCGCGGGCTTGAGACAGATATCCGAGGCGCTCTAATTTGACCACGATGGCATCGCGCCCGTCGCGCGCGCCCTCGGGTCGCAAATCGGGACGCCGCACCTCCGGCGATTGCGGTAGCGCGATTAAGAGCGCGATTTGGTCATCTGAGAGACGATCGGGCTCGCGTCCAAAATACCGCCAGCTTGCCGCGCGGAGGCCTTCCAGATTGCCGCCATAAGGCGCCAGGGTGAGATAGAGCTCGAGGATTTCTCGTTTACTCAGCCGCCATTCCAATTGGTGCGCTCGCCACATCTCAGCGAGCTTTGCTGTGACGGTCCGATTGGGACGCGGCTCAAGCAGGCGCGCGGTTTGCATGGAAATCGTGGAACCGCCTGACACAACCCGGCCCGCCCGGGCTGAGCTGCTGACGGCGCGCAGCATGCCTCGCCAATCGACACCGCCATGCGTCCAGAAGCGTTGATCCTCAACCTCAAGCAGCGCGTCGATGAACGCTTCATACTGGTCCTTGTCCAGTGGACAGTTTAGGTAGTCCTTGCCCGTACCGCCGGGTCCGACCTTGTCATA
>JBCBYJ010000177.1:0-4435 GCA_039815905.1 Pseudomonadota bacterium
CGAATTTTTGCGCGTGCTTTCATTGCCGCCGCCGGCGCCTGCCCCTTGTGGGAGATTGCTCGCCACTGTGATATTGCCTGCCGTGCCTTGGCTGGTTTCGCTCGCATCATTGGTGGTGCGCGACCGGATGACGCGCGATTCTGGATCGAAGCGCACATCCGAAATCGTTTGGCGTTCACGGCTGACATCGACATTGACCGAGACTTCGGCATTGCCATCGCCGAGCCGAGCCATCAGCAAGCGACGGATCTTCTGCTCAATCGCGCCCGCCTCAGTTTCAGCCACCACAGAGGGGGCCTCAAATGTCTCTTTGTTCGGTCCGGCCAAAATGCCATGACGCGGATCGATGACCACAACGTCTTCAGGATTGAGCCCAGACACCGCCAGCGCGACCAAATATTGGATCGCTTCGGCCTGTCCCGGACTGATCCGCCGCGCCGAGGACAGGGTCACGGACGCGGTTTGTGTCGGCTGCGAGCGCGAAAACCCAGATCTTAGACTCGCGCCGATATGGACGCGCGCGGAGTCAATGCCCGGGGTGGTCAGAATGGTGCGCGTCAGCTCCCCCTCTTTGGCCCGCCAATAAGACGCGTTGTACATTTCAGAGGTGACCGAGAACCCATTCACTTCGTCGAGCAATTCATAGCCCTGCACCGATTGACGCGGCAAGCCATCGCGCGCCAGCGCAAATCGCGTCTTATCCCGTGCACTTTGCTGGATGAAAATCGCCTCGCCGCGAATCTCATAATTGACACCAAGTTGATCGAGTTCGGTAATCACTTCACCGGCGCGCACCGGATCAAGTCCGGCATACAGCAAAGACATAGGCTCTTTCATCGTGCCCCGGACCAGGAACGTCATCGCCGCGAGCACGCCGAGAACGGCGACCCCCAGGATGATCTGGCGCTGCAAACTCAGCGAACGCAGATTGGCGATGAAATCCATGTTGAATAGCCCGATTTCTCGTTGCGGTTGATTTAGGTTAAAATCTCGGCCGAAAGCGTTAAGGCTTCCTTTACCGAGGATTGATTTAAACAGGAAATCAACCTTCGGTTTATTGGGGCATTCATGAGTGCTAAGGAAGACACCGCTCCGGAAGCGGAATCGCCTGGAAAATCTGGCCTGGGAATGGTCGGATTATTGGTCTTGGGTCTCGCTTGCGCGACGACTTCTTTTGCCAGTGTTTTCTTTTTAGCGCCGTCGCCAGAACCGGCCTCTGCGACCACAGTCGAGGCTGAGGCCCCGGCCGAGTATAAACCAAAAGAAGCCGCGCCTCTGGCGAAGGATCAAACCTATACCGAGGTCCAAGAGATCCTAATCACGATCGGGTCTGCCCCGGCCACGCGGTATTTGAAGATGCAGGTCTCGATCGCCACCGACAAAGCCAAATCGAAAGATGTGACCTCGGCCGAAACAGCGCTCATCGATGCATTTTTGCTCTATTTGCGCTCGGTCGAGCTGACCGATTTTGAAGATCCACATTTCTACAATCATATGCGCGAACAACTCGCCCGTCGCGCAGACCTCGTCCTTGGCGATGGGGTGTCGAATGGCGTCATGATTACAGAGTTTTTATTGAGGTAGCGCGTGCTTATTTCTCCGTTTGATATCGCCATTATTCTCATCTCGGCCGTCGCCTGCATTTATTGCATGGTGCTCAGCCGTCGCCTGCGGGCCTTGCAAAACACCCGCAACGGCTTGGGCGCGACCATTAAGGCGCTCTCGGATACGATCAGCGCAGTCTCTTCGACCACGGACGAAACCCGGTATCATGCCGGTGAATTGGCGACCCGACTCGCGCATCTGATCGAAGAGGCGCGCACCACCTGTGATCGCGTTGAGCAGCTCACCTCAGACCTGAAACAGACCGAGGTTCAATCGGCGGAACGCTTCGATCAAGTGCAACAACAAGCCTCCGGCACCATGCAAGAAGCGCTGGATCTGTCGAATGACCGACTGCGCGAGATTTCCGACTTAATGACCCGGTTGAAAGACTTGTCAGAAGACTCCGTTGCGGCGGTCCAAACTGAGCCGCCACGCTCGGCGACGGCGCGGCCGGTTGAGCTGCGCTCCAGAATGAAAGTGGTGTGATCTGATGGCATCGAAGGCGGCCAGTCGATCAAATGTGCTGATCACGCTCGGCGTGTTGTTCACGATCGGCGCCGCGTCGCGTTTGGTGCCCAATAGTGTGGCGTCGCCGTCAGATGCCGCCACCGCCTCAACCAGCAATCTATTGGCCGTCGCCGCGCCGACCCCGGAACATGTCCCGGTCAAATCAAAGCTCACCGATATAACCGGTCAAATTTGCTTTAGCGAAGATTTGTCCGAGGCCCTGGCCGCCGACCAAGCGCGCCTGGAGACCGAGACCAGCAAACTCGACACGCGCGAGCTGGAATTACAGGCGCTGGAAGCTGAGCTAGAGCAAACCCGAGCCGACCTCACCGCCTTGCAAACGACGCTCGACACACGCTGGCGCGACATGCAGGCCTTTGCCAGCGAAGACTTAAACCATTTGGCGCAAATGTATGGTGCCATGAAACCAGACCAGGCGGCCGTGATCTTCAATCAGATGGATCCAGGCTTCGCCGCAGGCTTTTTAAGGCTGCTCGCCAGCGAGCAAGCCGGTCTGATCATGGCAAACATGGAGTCTCAGCAGGCCTATATTGTCAGCGTCCGCCTGGCGAGCCTGAACGAAGACTTGCGCCGTGACGGCACATAGCCGGTCGAATGACGGAGCCCGCGCTTTAGGGACTCAATAATTCTACTTCTGATAGTAATTGGCCCGATTTTTGCCTTAACCAATCCGATTGGTAGTTCAAACGGATTGAAACAATGTCTGCAGGCCCTGACAGAGCGCGTATCCGCGTGCGCCGACAAACTTGGATCACCCGCGCGGATCTAAAAGCGAACCGGGATTTGATTTATGCGTATGGTGATAATGTCGCGCGCGAAGGGCGTCGCGGCTTGGCACGTGAGATGCGCGGGGAGATCAATGCGCACCCGATTTCAATATGCTGGGGCCCATTTGAGCCATTTTCACTAGCGGATATGGACGCGGCCAAGAGCCATATTAGCGATGATATTAAAGCCCTCGCAGAGCGCACCGCATTTTGCATCATTTGGCCGATGTCCGGGATCGTGCCGGACTTCATGACATTGCCGGACGACCTCTATCAGCATTTGCGCCAAGAGGCTCAAATCTGGCTCAATCTCGGTGATCCTGTTTAACAGGATCTGATAAATTTGCTGATTTCACAGCCCGTTAACGCTACATAAAACAACCACACGTAGAAACCACGATCAGATATCGCCAAGATGTGTTTGTGGAGATTTACATGCAGACGGCTGTGAAACACGAGGAATCAAACCCGGCAGAGTCCCCGCAACTAAGCGAACGGGCTCAGATCTTCCGCCGTTGTAAGGCGGCGTTTCAGCACATTCAAAAACACGGCACACCGCCTGAGCCACACACTTATGCGCTCTGGTATGCCTATGTCGCGCGGACCCCGCCTGGTGTGAACACAGCGGTCGACCAGCTGCTCGCCAGTGGCCGCGCGCTGGATAGCTATGAGCTCGGCGAAATTTACAATGAGTTCTTGTCCGAGAATAAGGAAGACGAGGCCCAGGAAGCGATTGGCAAAGAATTCGCCAAGAGCCTCAAAACAGTGTCCGATCTGATTAGCTCCGGCATGTCGCAGAACAAACAATTTTGCAGCACGCTTCAAGATCTTGAGAAAACGCCTGAGATTAAAGGCGAAACCGACGTCAAAGACTTGCTCACGCACCTGATTTCGGAAAGCCAGAAAATGGCGGATGTCTCCAACCGATTGACGCAAGGCTTACAGGACTCGCAAGCGCACGTTGAAAAGCTCAATGCGGAATTGGAACAAGTACGCCAACAGAGCCTGCTCGATGCGCTGACCTCAGTTGCCAATCGCCGCGCCTTTGACAATCGCCTGAAATGGCAAGTCGAAGATGCCGAAACCAATCGTTCGAGCTTCTGCTTGGTCTTGGCGGATTTGGATGAGTTTAAGCAGATCAATGACAGTTACGGCCACCAAGTCGGCGATTCGGTCTTGCAGGTCTTTGCCGGTGCGTTGCTCGAAGCCACCAAAGGTCAGGATTTGGTCGCGCGCTATGGCGGCGACGAATTCGCGATTATCCTGCCCGACATCACTTTGACGGCGGCGTACAATCTTATGGTCTCGATCAAACACAAGTTTGAAGGGACGCGATTGCCGAGCAAAGCCGGCGGTCAAACCTTTGCGGATGCCACCGCTTCGTTTGGGATCAGCGCGTACAAACCGCACCATACACCGGCAAAAATGATCGAAATCGCAGATACGGCTTTGCACCGCGCGAAAACCACAGGCCGCAATCGCGTCTGCGCCGATGGACTGTCTTAAGCCCCCTCGCAAATACAGATATTAAGCCG
>JBCBYJ010000178.1:0-4415 GCA_039815905.1 Pseudomonadota bacterium
GTGCTGAAGCGGTCATGTTCGGCGACATATAAATCCCGTGTGCCTGCCGTTGTTAGGACCGACTCCCATTCGCTCTCAGAGGTTCGCGCACGGGTCAGCGACATTCGAAACCCAGCATCAATCAAGCGCGCTGTATTTTCGAACCGTTCCAGGTAGCGCATCATCCAGAACAGGCCCGATGCGGTGCGCCCGAGCATCTTACTCATCGCTGAGCACCCATGTGTCTTTGGTGCCGCCGCCCTGGCTTGAATTGACCACCAGTGAGCCTTCTTTCATGGCGACGCGGGTGAGGCCGCCTGGCACCACATCAATGGCGTTGGGCGAGACCAATACGAATGGCCGCAAATCGACATGGCGCGGCGCGAGACCGGCATCCGTAAAGATGGGCACAGTCGACAATGCAAGTGTGGGTTGGGCGATATAATTGCCGGGATTGGCTTGTAGCTTCAGGCGAAATGCCTCGATTTCTTTCTGGCTCGCCGCGGGGCCGACGAGCATGCCATACCCGCCCGATCCATGCACTTCTTTGACGACAAGTTCGGCGAGATTTTCCAACACATATTTCAGCGAAGAGGATTCCGAACAGCGCCAGGTTTTAACATTTTTCAGGATCGGCTTTTGGCCGGTATAAAACTCGACAATATCCGGCATGTAGGAATACAGCGCTTTATCATCCGAAATGCCGGTGCCAGGAGCATTGGTGATGGTCACCCCACCGGCCCGATAAATGTCGAAGATGCCGGGCACGCCCAATAACGAGTCAGGACTGAAATTGAGCGGGTCCAAAAATTCATCATCGACGCGCCGATAGATGACATCAATGGGCTCATAACCGCACGTCGTGCGCATACAGATCCGGCCATTAACGACTTTCAGATCATGGCCTTCGACCAGTTCAACACCCATTTGGTCGGCTAAGAAGGCGTGCTCATAATAGGCTGAATTGTGAATGCCCGGCGTCAGCACCGCGATTTGCGGTTTGCCCGCGCATGTGCCGGGCGCCGAAGCAGTGAGCGCTTTTCGCAGCATAGCTGGGTAATCGCTGATGCTCTCAACCCCAACCTGCGAGAACAGTTCAGGAAACATTTTCAGCATCGTCTCGCGGTTTTCGAGCATGTACGACACGCCAGAGGGTGTCCGCGCATTATCTTCAAGAACGAAAAACTCGTCGGGTCCGGTTCGCACCAGATCCGTGCCGACAATATGGGTATAGATGCCGCCCGGCGGATTAACGCCAACCATTTGCGGTAGGAAGGCTGCATTCTCGGTGATCAATTGCGCCGGAATGCGGCCAGCGCGCAGGATCTCTTGGCGGTGATAGATGTCATGCAAGAAGGCGTTCAGCGCTTTAATTCGTTGCTCAATGCCTTTGGTCAGGGTGCGCCATTCTTTGGCGCTGATTATGCGCGGCAGGAGATCGAACGGGATCAATCGTTCATCGGCATCGGTTTCGCCATAGACATTGAATGTGATCCCGGTCTTGCGGAAAAAATCTTCGGCTTTTTGGGTTTGGCGTTTCAAGCGCGCCGGATCAATTGCGGCGAGAATTTCATGATAGGACTTATAGGGATCGCGGACATCCTCGCCATACCCATGCATTTCATCAAAAAACGCGCGCTCTTCACCCATGCTTTCATCAGGCATGCCGGATCAGCCATGACAAGGGATGACACGCCTGACTGGTTTCGAAGCCGCCGATTGCACGAACTACGTGCGAATGATCGCAAAACGCGCATCATAGATTGAAAACACTGCCTTTATTCGAGCAAGTTGCGTTTCAGGTTTGGCAAGACCCAGCTGCTATCAAAGCGCGTATCTTATCAATCAACTTGAGTCGGGACACGAGATCATGATGCAAAAACGCGTAAAGACCGAGGTTGGAGACATCACCGTGACCGTGACCGGCAGCGGACCGGTCATTCTTTGTATCCACGGCTGGCCAGAGCACTCGTCCTCTTGGCGCCACCAAAGTGCTCATTTTGCCGAGCAAGGCTATACTGTCGCCGCGATGGATGTGCGCGGTTATGGTGACAGTGCCAACCCAACCGAAATTGAAGCCTATTCGCTCAAACAGCTCGCCGCTGATACGGCGGCGGTGATGGACAGCCTCAGCGACGAGCCTGTCATTCTGTTTGCGCATGATTGGGGCGCGCCGATCGCGTACACGACGGCTTTGCTCTATCCAGATAAAGTGCGCGGCGTCGCTGGCATGAGCGTGCCGTATCTACCGGCCGGTGAGGTCTCGATGATTGACCTGATGAGCGCCGTGCATGAGGGCAAATTTTTCTACATGGTCTATTTCCAGACCCCTGGTGTCCCGGAGGCTGAATTCGAAGCCGATCCCCGCACGGCGTTGCGCAAAATCTATTTTGCGATTTCAGGCGATGGCATTGGCGGACCAGGGCTCGGCGATAAACCGGCTGGATCGACTTTGCTCGAAGGGTTGGTCGATCCGGACCCGTTCCCGGCTTGGCTGACTGAACAAGACCTCGACGCTTATGTGGATGCGTTTGCCAAGTCTGGCTTTCACGGACCGTTCAATCGCTATCGGGCTTTACAGCTCGACCATGAGGAACTGGCCGCCTTTCGCGGCGCGCCATTAACCGTGCCGACCTGCTTCATTGGCGGAGCGCATGATCCCGTGCGCGCTTTCGTGCCCGGTGTGGACTCTTTCGAAATGGCCAGCATGGCCTGCACGGATTTTCGCGGGGCGACGATTATTGAGGGTGCCGGTCATTGGGTGCAGCAAGAAGCGCCAAAGGCCACGAATGCGGCGCTCGAAGCCTTTCTAGAAACGCTTTGAGGCCTGTCCTATCTAGACGAATAGCGCGAGCGGGTCCTTACCAGCTTCGCTTTCGAGGAAACCCAGCGTCGCAAATGTCTGTTTCATCGTATCTGAAAGCGGTGCTTGCACGACCAAAGGTTTGCCGCGCGGGCGCGGGATGATCAAGGCGCGGGCATGTAAGTGTAAGCCGTTGGCAATTCCTTGAGGCACCTCCCGGCGCGTGATGTATTTGTCATCGCCGAGAATGCTGGTGCCAAGCTCGTGCATATGAAAGCGCAATTGGTGCATTCGGCCGGTCGAGGGCTTTAGCGCCACCCAAGCGGCCCGCCGCGCCGCCGTTGATACGGTGATATAATCCGTGACCGCGTGCTTTGAGACCTTGTCGCCATGATGGCCAAGTATCATGCGCTCATGACCCTCTTCGTCTTTGCCTTTGCGCATCCAAGAGCGCAGCTGGCCGGCCGGCGGATGCGGCACACCGACGGTGATCGCCCAATAGACTTTTTCCATATCACGCGAATGAAACAAGTCGCCGAGCCGGGAGGCCGCTGCCGGATGACGCGCAATGATCAGCAGACCCGACGTGGCCTTGTCCAGCCGGTGCACAAGACGCGGGCGATGCTCGCCATCAGATAGCGCATCCAACATGCCATCAATGTGTCGCGCGCCTTGTTTGGTGCCGCCCTGCACAGCGATGCCCGCCGGCTTGTTGAGGACGAACATGTCCTCATCCTCATAGACAATCAGAGGCTTGAGAAACGCTAGGGCTTTGCTGTTTGGTTGTTTTGGTGCGCTCCACGGAGTGTCGCCCTGACCCGCCACTTTCGAGACGAATGGCGGCAAGCGCACGGACATGCCCGCTTCAAGCCGTGTATTGGCTTTCGCCCGCGCGCCATCGACGCGGATCTGTCCGGTGCGTAATAGCTTTTCCAACTCGCCTTGGGTCATTGGCATTCGCCGCTTGACCCACCGGTCTAAGCGCACACCGCCTTCTTTGGCGCTGACGGTTTCGGTAATGACTTGCCGGGTCATGCGAGCAGCCGTTTAAACGCCAGCAGCCCGGCGGCAAAGGCGGCGAGCGCGCCAATCAGGTTGAAGCCCGCATAGATCATACCTTTGGCGATATCGCCGCTCAAGAACATCTCGACTGTGTCGCGCGAAAAGGCCGAAAAAGTGGTGAACGCGCCCATCATGCCGACCCCGACCAGCAGCCAGAGCGTGCTTTCCAAATCCGGCTCGCGCGCAGCAAACCATCCCATCAGCGCGCCTAAAATGAAGCTGCCAAGCAAATTTACGCAGAGCGTCGCCCAAGCGCCAGAAACACCGCCATGTTGGGTAAAGGCGAGGCCATCCGAATAGCGCAGGCACGCGCCCATTGCGCCGCCACTGGCAAAAAGAAGGAAACTGGTCATGGCGGCGGCTTTAATCCGTTTTACAGGTCTCGGAAAGGGCGGAGCAGCGGTGTCCGGCAGACCGATTTTCTATTTGCCCAAACACCAACGCATGATCGCTTTTTGCGCGTGAAGTCGATTTTCCGCCTCGTCCCAAACCAAGGAGGCCGGGCCATCAATCACTTCGGCATCAACCTCTTCCCCGCGATGCGCGGGCAGACAGTGCAGGAATTTAGCGC
>JBCBYJ010000179.1:0-4379 GCA_039815905.1 Pseudomonadota bacterium
GAAAGCTGTGCTGCCTGGATGTGTGGTTTTTATGTGAACGGACATCGCAGGATGGAAAAACAGAATATTAGGATCCGGCTGAAAGCCTTCGATCACCGCGCGCTCGATTTGTCGGCTCGCGAAATCGTTTCGACTGCCAAGCGCACTGGCGCAGAAGTACGTGGGCCGATCCCACTGCCGACCCGCAAAGAGCGTTTCACAGTCAACCGGTCTCCACACGTCAATAAAAAGTCTCGTGAGCAATTCGAGATCCGTACGCACAAGCGTATTCTCGACATTGTTGACCCGACCCCGCAAACCGTCGACGCGCTGATGAAGCTCGACCTGTCGGCTGGCGTTGGGATCGAGATCAAGCTTGAGGGAGCTCGCTAATGGCGCTGCCAGCTCAACGCTCTGGTGTGCTCGCCCGGAAACTGGGCATGACACGCATCTTTAGTGAAGCCGGCCGCCATGTGCCGGTGACGGTATTGGCGCTTGATGGCTGTCAGGTTGTTGGCCTGCGCACCGAAGACGCGCGCGACGTGACCACCAAAAAGGGTGGCCAGGTGAAGCGCACGGATGGCTATACCGCCGTCGTCATGGGCGCTGGCGAGAAGAAAGCCAAGCGCACCGCGAAAGCCCAGCGCGAGCAATTCGCCAAAGCCGGTGTCGCCCCAAAAGCAAGACTTACAGAGTTCCGTGTCAAATCTGACATTGCTCTGCCCGAGATCGGCGCTGAAGTTCAGGCCGATCATTTTGTTCCTGGTCAAAAAGTCGACATTGCTGGCGTTTCGATCGGTAAAGGCTTTGCCGGGGCGATGAAACGCTGGAACTTTGGCGGCCTTCGCGCGACCCACGGTGTGTCGATCTCTCACCGCTCGCACGGCTCGACCGGTCAGTGCCAAGACCCGGGCAAGGTGTTCAAAGGCAAGAAGATGGCGGGACACTATGGGGTTGAGCGCCGCACGGTGCAGAACCTTGAAATCGTCCGCACAGACACAGAGCGCGGTCTCGTGCTCGTCAAAGGCGCGATCCCAGGCGCTGCAGGATCTTTCGTTGAAATCCGCGATGCGGTGAAAAAAGCCCTCCATGCTGATGCGCCAGCGGAGGGCTCTTTCAAAGCGCCCGCCAAAGCCGCGACAGACTCTGACGCGCCAGCCGGCGACGTGACGATCGAGGGCACCGCCGCTGACAATATTGTGCTGGTCGATGGCATCGGTCCCAAGACCGAAGAAAACCTCAAGGAAAAAGGGCTCGGCTCGCTGTCAGCATTTGTCGCAATGGCAGATGATGAGCGCACGGCCGTCCTGGAAGAGCTCGGTGTCGCTGAAGATGCGGCCAATGAGGACTGGGTTGGGCAAGCCAAAGACATTCTCGCCGGCGGTCAGCCGCGCGCGAAGACGGACCAGGATCTGTTGAAGAAACTTCTCAAAGAGGGTGCTGAATAATGGAACTCTCGGTCAAAACACTTGAAGGCAAAGCCGCTGGTAAAGCCACTGTTGATGATGCTGTGTTCGGGATTGAAGAGATCCGCGGTGACGTCATTCAGCGCATGGTGCGCTATCAGCTCGCCAAGCGCCAAGCTGGGACTCACAAGACCCAAGAGCGCGGCGATGTCTCGGTCACAACCAAGAAATACATTCGCCAAAAAGGCTCCGGCGGCGCCCGCCATGGCTCTAAGAATGCCAACATCTTTATCGGCGGTGCCGTGGCCCACGGACCTCGCGTTCGCAGCCATGCGCACGCTCTGCCGAAAAAGGTCCGCAAAATGGCCTTGGCGCATGCCTTGTCGGCGAAAATCAAAGACGATGCCGTTCTGGTCATCGACAAGGCTGAGCTGAAAGAGGCGAAAACCAAAGATCTGTCGGCAAAGCTGACCAAGCTGGGTCTGTCAAATGCCCTGATCATTGGCGGCGCTGAGCTGGACGTGAATTTCGCCAAAGCGGCGCAGAACATTCCCAATGTGGATGTCCTGCCAGCGGCGGGTTTGAATGTTTATGACGTGCTGCGTCGCAAGACTTTGGTCCTGACCAAAGATGCGCTCGAGAGCATTGATGCGCGCTTCAATGGCGCCAAAGCGGAGGCTTAATTCATGGCTGATATCAAGCCTCACAATTATGACATGCTTCTGTCTCCGATCATTACGGAGAAGTCGACGCTGGTCGCTGAAGAGAACAAGATCATCTTTCGAGTTCCTCTGACGGCCACCAAGCCAGACATTAAAGAAGCCGTCGAGAACCTGTTCAAAGTCGACGTCACCAAGGTCAATACGATCCTGGTGAAAGGCAAGACCAAGCGTTTCCGCGGAAGGCCTGGCCGTCGGTCTGACTTCAAAAAGGCGATCGTGACTCTCAAAGACGGCCAATCCGTCGATATCACGACTGGCCTGTAGGAGATTTAGATGGCTTTAAAGACATACAAACCTACTTCACCAGGTCGTCGTCAGCTGGTCCTCGTGGACCGCTCAGAGCTGCACAAAGGTCGTCCGGTCAAAATGTTGACCGAGGGCCTGACCAAGACCGGTGGTCGCAACAATAAAGGTCGCATGACGGCCCGCCATAAAGGCGGCGGCGCCAAGCGTCTGTACCGCAAGATCGATTTCAAGCGCAACAAGTGGGACGTGCCAGCCGTGGTTGAGCGGCTTGAATATGATCCGAACCGAACCGCTTTTATTGCGTTGATCAAGTATGAAGATGGCGAGCTGTCTTACATTCTTGCGCCGCAGCGTCTGGCGGTTGGTGACACTGTGATCTCGTCAGCGAGCGCCGACATTAAGCCGGGCAATTTGCTGCCACTCAAGAATATTCCAGTCGGGACGATCATCCACAATATTGAGATGAAGCCGCTCAAAGGCGCCCAAATGGTGCGCTCTGCGGGGTGTTACGCTCAATTGGTTGGCCGCGACTCTGGATACGCGCAAATCAAGCTGACCTCTGGTGAGCTGCGCATGGTTCCAGATCAGTGCGTGGCCACCATCGGTGCGGTGTCAAACCCTGACAATATGAACCAAGTCATGGGCAAAGCCGGTCGCAATCGCCACAAGGGCAAGCGCCCGCACGTGCGCGGCGTGGTCATGAACCCGGTCGATCACCCACATGGCGGTGGTGAAGGGAAGTCCTCAGGTGGACGTCACCCAGTGACGCCTTGGGGTAAGAAAACACGCGGGCCAAAAACCCGCCGGAAACAGGCTTCGGATCGTTTGATCATCCGTCGCCGTAACGCGAAACGCTAGGAGACGTAGAGAATGCCACGTTCCGTCTGGAAAGGCCCGTTTGTCGACGGCTACCTCCTGAAAAAGGCCGAGAAGGCACAAGCGTCTGAACGTCGTGAGGTCATCAAGACCTGGTCACGTCGTTCGACCATTCTGCCGCAATTCGTTGGCCTGAATTTTCAGGTTCATAATGGCAATAAGTTTGTCCCTGTCCTCGTCACCGAGGAGATGGTTGGGCACAAGCTTGGTGAGTTTGCACCAACCCGTACCTATTACGGCCATGGCGCGGACAAGAAAGCGAAGCGGAGATAGTCATGGGTCAAGCCAAGAATCCTCCAAAGCAGGCGTCTAACGAGTCTCGTGCGGTTCTGCGCATGTATCGTTCCAGCCCGCAAAAGCTGAACCTGCTGGCGCAGCAAATCCGCGGTCTGCCAGTGCAGAAAGCGATCGATGAGATGCAATTCTCTCGCAAGCGCGCCGCATCTGACGTTCGCAAGCTTTTGAAGAGCGCGGTCGCCAATGCTGAAAACAATCACGACTTGGACATTGATAGCCTCGTCGTGGCGGAAGCCCATGTCGGCAAAAACCTCGTCATGAAGCGCATTCGCGCCCGTGCACGTGGCCGCGCCGCTCGGATCATGAAGCCTTTCTCGCAGCTCACTGTTGTGCTGCGTGACACGTCTCAAGAAGCGGAGGCCGTATAATGGGCCAGAAAGTCAATCCAATCGGTCTGCGTCTCGGGATTAACCGGACAGCTGATAGCCGCTGGTACGCCGATAGCGCCGATTTCGGTCGCCTTCTCCACGAAGACCTCGCCATCCAGAAGCATATCAAAAAGCGTCTCGGTCAGGCCGGTATCTCGCGGATCATTATTGAGCGTCCGCACAAGAAATGTCTCGTCACAGTTCATACCGCGCGTCCAGGTCTGGTCATCGGTAAGAAGGGCGCGGACATTGAGAGCCTGCGTCGTCAATTGGCGGCCATGACGACCGACGAAGTCCGCGTGAACCTGGTTGAAATCCGTAAGCCTGAGCTGGATGCGACTTTGGTCGCCGAGGACATTGCGCGTCAGCTTGAGCGTCGCGGGTCCTTCCGCCGCGCGATGAAGCGCTCGATCCAGAACACGATGCGCCTTGGCGCTGAAGGGGTGAAAATCATGGTTGCTGGTCGTCTTGGCGGCGCTGAGATT
>JBCBYJ010000017.1:0-15311 GCA_039815905.1 Pseudomonadota bacterium
GGGTGCGCTTGGCCTCGTCTTGGCGCGCTTTTAGCCTGGCCCGGCGACGGCGGCCTTCATCAACTGCGCTTGGCTCAGTGGTCGCGGTCTTAGTCACGCCGATCTCCGAGGTCTTTGCGCGGCAAATAGAAGTAAGCGAGCCAGGCGATGAGTGTCGTTCCGGCAATCATGTACCGGGTCAGATCGCTATTGATGAGCTGACGCCCAAACCCTTCTAAGAGCGCCGCCACGAAGAGCATGATCACAGCGCCGATAATCACCATGGCGGCTTTTTCGCCGGCCTCGCGCATCGACTGCATGCGCGTCTTGCGCCCCGGAAACGCGACCGCTCCGCCAATCATGAAACCTGCCGCGCCAGCGAGAATGACTGCAAACAATTCCGTAACGCCATGTATGAAGAGCCAGCCTGTCAGCTCATAGGCGAGCCCTTTTTGCCAGAACACGGCATAGAAACTGCCCAAATAGACCCCATTATAGATCAGCAAGATCGCCGTCGGCACGCCAAAAGCAAAGCCCAGGGCAAAGGCGAAAATCGCGATCCCGCTATTATGAGAAAAAAGCTGAGCCGCAAAGGCGCCGAGCATATCGACAATGTCTCGGCGCTCTTCATACAAGGTTGCGCGCAGCTCGTCATAGGTCGCGTTTGGATTCCGCGAATCCCAGCTGCCGCCATGAAAAGTCCAATACCATTCTGTGTCATTCAGGGTGAGGAAGAAGGCGAGCAACGCGCCGCCAAACAGGCACAAAAACGCCAATAAGGTCGGGCCTTTTGCGGCGCTCACAGCGGCCGCCCAATCACGGGAAAAGAATTGTGCAATCCGTTCGCTCATCCGCGAGCGGGTGCCATAGACAAAGAAATAAGCGCGCGCGCAGAGCGTTTCGAGATAGGCCACAACATTCTGATCAAGCGAAATGTTGCGGGCCACTGAGAGCGATGAGACCGCTTGGCGATACAGGCCCGGCAATTGCTGCATATCCTGATCAGACAGACCGCCCACCCCGCGTCGCTCGGCGCGCTGGATGATGTCTTCTAATTGCTTCCAATCGCCTTCTCGTTCTTCGCGATAACGATAGTATTTCATCACGCGATAGCTCACAAGACTTCCCTCCGCTTGATATCGAGATAGCGCGAGACCAGTTCGGCGCTGAACCGGTCTGGCTTGGTCTCAATCACCTGGACGCCGAGATGTTCAAGCTTGCGCAAAACCAATTCCCGCTCTTTTAACAGCCCATCAGCGATCACCGCGCGAGAGACTAGATCTGCTGTCACGGGCTCAGCGCTGATCATTTCGGACAATTGCTCATCTTCGAAACAGGCAAAAATGATCAAATGCCGGTCCATCAAGCGTTTGACATTTTCGAGCATCAATTCCGCTGAAATCGTATCCACAAAATCGGTGAACAAGACGATCAAAGAGCGGCGTTCCAGTCGCGCCGCCAAGGATGTGAGCGCCAGCGTATAATTGGCATCCTCAACTGAATAATCGAGCTTCGAGGCGAGCTGCTGGATATGCGGGAAGGCCCCTGCCCCGCTGAGCACATTGCTGGTCACAGTCGGGCGCGTGTCAAAGCCAAACAAAGCCGTCTTATCGCCTGAACGCAAGGACACATAAGCCAGCAAAAGCGCGGCATTGATCGCCCGGTCAATCTTTGGCACGCCGCCCAGCGGCTCGCACATTAAGCGCCCCGTATCAAAAGCAAAGACGATATTGTGATTACGCTCGGTGCGAAATTCTTTGGCGAGCAATTGGCGATGTCGCGCCGAGTGTTTCCAATCAATGGCGCGGCGGTCCATCCCGGCCGAAAACTCGCGCAGGGCATCAAATTCAGAGCCATCGCCGCGATCGAGTTGCATCTTGATGCCAAAATCGGCATCGCGCGTGTAAAGCCGCACCGCTTCTTCTTGAACCCATCGGGTGTTTGGCGTGACCGCAATATCGAGCCCCAGCGGCTCGACGCGTTTGAGGCGGATGAGCCCCAGCGGACCGGTCCAATCGAGCCATAATCGGAGCAAGCAGCCATTGCCACGGCGCACGGGCCTCAAAGTCCGGGTGAAGGTGTGTCGCCGCCCGGCCCAGCCTTTCAAAACGGTCGCATTCGGTTGCTGAATATAGTCGTTTGTCTCTAAGAGCGCGTTCATCCGTGACGGCAGCGGGCCACTCATGGTTTCAATCGTCAGCGCGACCGGGTCCTCGCTATTCATATATAAGACGGGCGGTGCGTCGATCTCGACTGTAACGGCGCCGCGCCGCGGGGCCAGCGCCAAGTCAATCAACATGCCGCCAAAGAGCAGCACCATCCAGCCGCCCGACAAGACCCAGAATGAGGGGGCCATCACAGCGATCAGCAAGAGGGCTGGCAGGCCCAAAAGCATCAGCCAAATGGCGCGAAGGGTGGGGGCGATCACTGAGCTTGTCTCCTCAACGGGGCGCCGCTGTTTGCTCGACGATTTCCAGCAAGGTTTCGTCCGTCGTGCGCCCTTCGATTTCGGCGGCGGGCGACAGAATGACCCGATGACGCAAGGCGGGCAGCGAGAGGGATTTTATGTCGTCGGGCACGACATAGTCGCGTCCATCCAAAGCCGCTTTGGCGCGCGCCGCAGCGGCGATGGCAGCCGCCGCACGCGGGCTCGCGCCATGTGTGAGCGCCGGGGTTTCACGCGTGGCGCGGACAATGTCGACAATATATTCGACCACGTCTTCTTGCACCCGGACTTGCGAGACCGCGTTTACCGCTTCGCTCAAAGCTTCGGGCGTGACGATCTGGGCGACGCCAAAAGCTGCGGCGGTTTTCATCCCTGTGCGATTGCCGTGGCCAGAGACAATGGCAAGCTCTTCGTCGCGGCTGGGAAAAGCGAGAACATGTTTGAATAAGAATCGATCGAGCTGCGCTTCTGGCAACGGATAAGTGCCTTGTTGTTCAATCGGGTTCTGCGTCGCGATGACAGTGAACCGCTCGTTCAGCGCATGCGTCTCGCCATCAATCGTAATTTTGCGTTCCTGCATGGCTTCGAGCAGCGCCGCTTGGGTTTTTGGCGGTGTTCGGTTGATCTCATCGGCGAGCAGAATGTCGGTGAAGATCGGCCCCTTGGTGAGGGTAAATTCGCTGGTCGAGAAGTTGAACAGGTTGGTCCCTAACACGTCGCCGGGCATTAAATCGGGCGTGAACTGAATGCGCCCAAAGTCGAGTTTGATCGCGGTCGCAAAACACTGCGTCAAAAGTGTCTTGGCGGTTCCGGGTGGACCTTCAAGAAGAATGTGCCCGCCCGAAAACAGCGCGGTCAGCATTAAATCTACCGTATCGGCTTGGCCGATCACCGCTTTGCTGACTTCCCCGCGGATTTGATCCGCCAGCGTCTTAATCGCTTCAATGTCCATCGCTCATCTCCTTTCGCCATCGCCACAGGGCGAGCGCTTTATCTCGTAAATCATTGCGGCCATTTGCCGGGCGCGCGAGTTGCTCTTTTTGTTCGGTCCACGTGCTCGACAGGCCTTTTTGTTTGGCAATGCGGTTCGCCGTGCGCGCGATTTCTTGGTCTGGCATACTGGCGGGCAGGCCAAGCTTCTTGGTCAGGTCCCGCTCGACCGTTTGGGCATAATTTGGCGCCATTTGGCCTTCGCGGCGCGCCATAGAAATCAGTCCCGCCGAGCTTTCCGCCAAGGCTTTCTTGCCGAACGATAGCGGGCGCGCTTCACGATTTGGTGGTCCGAAGCGAATGAACGCGCTCCAGCCGATCAACAGAATGGTCGCAAAGGCGATTAGGGTCGCGCCCAAAAATGGCACATCAAAAATTGCCCGAAGCAAGCTTTCAGAGCGTTCAAAGCCGTGAAACGTTGCGTCGAGAGTCACCGATTGCTCGGGGTAAGTCTTAAGATAATCCACCAAGCCGAGCGCCATGCGAGCATTGTCCCGGCGCGCCAGGCCAAACGTGTTGAGCAGGTCCGGGTCGCTCAAAATATAGATGTCCCGGCCCGGAAGCTTGGCGAGCAGGGTCCCGCCGGGCATGCGAATGATTGATTCCAGACTGTCGCTCTCAAGCACTTGCATCTGGTGCTCGAAGGCGGGACTCTGCGTCCCGAACGGCGTGCGCAGACGTCCCGGATCGCGCAGCCGCCAGACACGGACATCGCTATCAAATTCTCTGGCGATCGATTCGACGCGGTGTTTCTCGATCAGGTACGTGTCCTTTTGCCAGCTCGGCTTTTCCCGGTCGGGATACCCAGACCATTTTGGCAGCACATAAAGCGCCGGCTCCGAGATATAGCCGAGATCCACGTCTGGCGCGCGGCTCAGACCAAATCGCGGGAGGGTCAGGATCAGCAAATCCTCGCTATAATCCAAAGTCGTGGTCAGCCGGGAGACGCTGACCGTTTGACCGTCCGCCTCCAGCATTTTGACCAAGCCGCCATACCCAATCGCCGATGTCGAATACGGGTGCTGGCCTGCCCGATTCTTGCTGGCAAGATCTGGCGCCCAGGCCAAGAGCGCAAAAATGGCCACGAAAGCGAGCAGCCCGACGCCAATCAGAATAGCCGACGTCATGGCCGAAAAAGGATTGGCGTTTTGCGGCAGACGCTCGCTCATGACCAAGCGCCTCCAAAGGCGAAGCTCTGATAGGAGGCGCGCGCTTCCTGCCAACCACTCGCATCGACATCGCGGCCGCCGAAAAAACTGCGCTCGACAATGCGAATGATCGGCGAGAGCGCGTCCCGCACGGCGCTCGGTAACACGCTCAGCGCACCAATTTCACGCGATGTGAGCGAGCGGCCAACCACACCCGTGTGCTTTTCTTGAATGTCATCAATGGAGCGAAACAAGAGCAAATGCACCGCCTCTGCGAACCGCCCTTGAGCCGCCAGTGCGTCGGCATCTTCCAAAAGGGCCGCGGCGCGCGCGCGCTCTGGGCGCAGGTCCGGGACCACGGAAATATCGGGCGCTGCGGCTTTGTCCTTTTTCCGCCCGCGCAGGGTCAGGCCGTCCCCAAACATGAAGTAAAGCCCAGCTAAGATGGCGAGCGCGATGATGGCGATGAGCCCATACCCTAAAATCGGCCCAATGGCGCGAAAGAACGCCACAATCGCATCGATGAACGGGTTGGAGCCAGGTGGGGTCTCAGGGGGGTGCGGGTCTGCGTCCTCTGGTACAAATTCTGGGCGATCACGCTGCAACCTCTCATCGGCCTCATACGCAACCAGCGCGCGATCGAGCCGCGCGTCATCCACGCGTTGGATCGTCGGATCGAGATCCTCTGCATTGAGCGTTGGGGCGCTATCGCTGTGCGCCTCTTGCGCCGCCGCAAAGCACGCCAAAAACACAGAGGCGAGCAAAGCCGCGATCCCGCTTTTGATGACCTTATCTGCGATCACGCAAACCCCTTCCCTTCATCACATTTATTCCAGAGCGCCTGAGCGCCTGTCTATTCCTATCTTGTGCATCGGTGAGGTCCATCCGATATGGACCGCTTGTCGAAAGAAAGGCGAACCGATGGACCGGGCTGGGCAATATCGCGACTTGAAAGCTGAGATTGAAAGCGTCGTCGCCGGCGAGACTTATACTCCAGCCCGTTATGCGAGCGCTGCGTGTTTGCTTGCAGGGGCCTTTTCACCGCGATTTTTCTGGACCGGCTTCTATGTCGTCGATCCTAATAAGCCGACCGAACTTGTGGTTGGCCCTTATCAGGGCACGCTTGGCTGCTTGCGCATTCCGTTTGGCAAAGGGGTGTGCGGGACCAGCGCGGCGCAGCAGGCGACGGTTGTGGTGCCGGATGTTCACGCCTTTGCCGGCCATATTGCGTGCGATAGCCGCACCCAGTCTGAAATCGTCGTACCGGTCTTTGACGGCGCTGGCGCACTCGCGGCGGTGCTGGACGTGGATAGCGAGCAACGCGACGCGTTTGATGAGGTTGACCGATCAGGGCTGGAGGCTATCTGCCGCACGCTCCTCACCACCTGAGGCCAGAACAGGGTCCTCGATCAGCGGCGTAATCTGTGGCACCGCGAGGTCGATTTGGCGGAACAATTGCCGTTCCATAATATCGAGTTTTGCGGCGCGAATGCGCGGTTTGACCTCAATCGAAGGATTGAAGGTCAGCCATTTGTCCTCGACTGGATTATATGGCGGCCAGGCCGGTAAACCATCGCCATTCGGATCGCCGGTTTTGGCGAAATTCGTCCAATATTTCCCCATCGCTTCGGTCAGCGCCTCATCCGCTTCTGTCAGTCCAGAGAGCGGGCTATGCGATCCAAACACAAAGAAAATCTCAGCCGCGTGAAAGGCGCCAATGGTCTGTGTCTTGGAGGGCGGCACGCGCGTGAAGTGATAGAGATAGGTCGGCATCCCGCTGAGCCAATTTGCGCGGCCCAAAAAGCGCATATGGACGCCGAACAAGTCATCGCCCAGCATATCGGTCTCTGCGCTTTGAGAGGTCTCTGGATCATCTAGCCCATACAGATCGATCAGCGCCTCGGCATCCGCGTCGCCATAAATGTCAGCCAGCAGCGCCAGTCGGTCGTCTAAGGCCTGCGGGAATTCAGGCACTAGAACGGTTGGTGTTTGAATGCTGTCATAGAACAGCGTGCCCTCATCGGCATTATAGCCAGCCAGGATTGGGACATTATGGATGCTGCCATCTTTGATCGCTTCGCCTATCAATTTCGGGATCACGACGCCGTCCACAGTCGGCAGCGCATAACCGCCTAAATGCGTTTTGTTGGGGATGTGCGCAATGATGTCGGCGGCCGGAATGGCGCGCAACTCCTCTGCGCTCGCGTCCGCTGCAGCCAATCCCTCAAAGAAGTCCAGCCCCGCCTCATGCATTGTCATACGGCCCTCAATGGCTGTGGTCAGACCGTTGGCATTGTAAGTCGAGGCGCCGCTCTGCAGGATGGCTTTGTGGAACAAGCCTTCGCTTTGCGGTGTCGACATGATTTCAGTGACGGATTGCGCGCCGGCGCTTTCCCCGAAAATCGTGACATTGTTCGGGTCGCCGCCAAAGGCTTCGATATTATCCTTGATCCAAGCCAAAGACGCGACTTGGTCGAGCAGGCCATAATTGCCAGAGACACCGCGCGGATCGTCAGCGCTCAGCGCCGGGTGCGCAACATAGCCAAACACGCCGAGGCGGTAATTGATGGTCACCAGCACGACCCCGTTTTCAACCAATTGGTTGGCTTGATAAATGCTCTGAGACCCCGCACCCGCTTGGTGTGAGCCGCCATGGATCCAGACCATAACCGGTTGCAAGTCAGAGCCGCCAAGATTGGCGCTGCGCACATTCAAGAACAGGCAATCTTCGCTCTCGGCGGGCGGCGGGCCGCTTTGTAAAGCAAGCATTGCCAGATGGCGCTCGACGGCATTGAGGCCCATACCGTTCAGCAAATCATTCAGAAACTCACCGCTTCCGGCGCGCGACTGGACGCACTCCGCGCCAAACACAGTGCCATCGCGCGTGCCGTCCCAGGCCAAAGCGGGCTGAGGCGCGCGCCAGCGCATGGCACCGACCGGCGGCGCTGCGAACGGGATGCCATTGATTTGCAAAATCTCTGGATTATCGGCGTCCACGCCAGACTGGATCAGCCCTTGCGAGAGCTCAATCACAGGGCCAGGCGCGAGTGGCGGCACCGGACGCGTAATCATCCAAACCAGTCCGCCATATGCAGCAGCCCCCAAGGCGGCGAGCGCCGCAACGATGATGAGAAACCATTTCATTGAGCGTCTCCATGCAGCCAAAGGGGCCGCGTCACGATGAGGTCTTGGCACAAAAGCCCTGCATCGCGGTGGCGCGACATGGCTTTGTAGTGTTTGTGGTTCAGCGTCGCGATAAAGGCTTTGCGGCTGGGAAATGTGTTCACCAAAATGCCGTCCCAATCGCCGCCACCGATAAAATAACGCTCCGTTGTGGCGAGCAGACTGGTCGTGCCGCCGACTTCGGCCGCCGCTTTTGTGAACGCCTCTGAATAGCGCAGATAGGCCGTTTCGCCGGAGCAGTCTTCGCCAAACTCTGGGTCGCCTTCTTTATAATCGGCTTTGACGCGGAACTTGAGCAAATTGACTTGAGAGACCGGTCCGTCATGAGGGTCATCTCTAAACGCGCGGAACTGATCGGCGGTCGGTTGGAAAGCGGGCATCGGCGTCCTCTGAGACAAACGTGTTGCTATGTGCGTCCGCATTGGGGCGTCTGGCAAGGGTCACGAGGCGTTAGGTCTAAGCGCTGGATGTTTGAGAAAATAGCGCTCTAGATAAAACAGACCCGCCGCATGTAGGCCGTGTTGTTCGTCCAAATCCTCATAGGCCAAGAAGGCCTCATACGGCATTTCGAACACTTCAATCTCTTCATTCGGATCGAGAGACTGCGCGCCTGATGGGGTGCATCCCAGCGCCAAATAGAAGTGCAATTGATTGTTCTGCACCGCGGGATTGGGATAGCACGTGCCGACCAGATGAATCTCGCGCGCTTGATATCCTGTCTCTTCCACCAGCTCGCGGCGCGCCACCGAATCCCAATCGGTTTCACCTCGATCAGATACCCCGCCCGGCGGCGAGGTCAGAATGATCCCAGCCGCGTGGCGATACTCTCGGATCAGGACAATATTGCCCGCATCGGTCATCGGATAGACCGTGACCCAAGGCGTTTGCTCAATCACGTGATAGGTCGGGATGATATGGCCATCCTCGCGCACACAGCGATCTGTCCGCACGCCCAGAAATTGGTCTCGAAAGGTTTGGCGACTTTCGAGAATTTGCCAGGGTTTGATCCCTTTGGTCGCCTTTATCACGGGGCCGTGCCTTTTAGATGCCGATCCAAAAAGCCCATCCTTGTCTTCATCAAATGCGTGCCGAGGGTCTGGCCACGAATGCCATGGCGTTGCCCGGGATAGGTCATCAACTCGAACACAATCCCGCGCTGCTGCAACTGCGCCATAAGCCGGGTCGTATTGTCGAACGTGACATTATCATCAGCCATGCCATGCACCAGCATGAGCTCTGGCAGCGCCGTCTCGAGCTGGTCTAGATGATAGAAAACCGACGAGGTCTCATAGCCGTCTGCATTGTCCTGCGGCCTGTCCATATAACGCTCGGTATAGAGCGTATCGTACAGCGCCCAATCGGTGACGGGCGCGCCCGCGACGGCCGCCGCGAATGTGCCTTCGGGCGCTTGCAGAATGGTCATCAAGGTCATGTAGCCGCCATAAGACCACCCTTGGATGCCGACCCGATCGCCATCGATAAAGGGCTGCGCTTTCAACCAGTCCACGCCGACCAAAAGATCGCGTACCTCCGGTATACCCATTTGGCGATAGATCACGTCTTCAAAGGTGCGCCCGCGATGCGCCATGCCGCGATTATCGAGGCGGAAAACGACATAGCCTTGGCGACTATAATACTGATCTGACAAGCGCTCCCAATTGCGGTTCACGGTCTGGGCATGCGGCCCGCCATAGGTCTCAACCAAAGCTGGATAAGTTTGGCTCGGGTCAAAATCCGGTGGCAATTGGATCGAATAGTAGAGCGTCTGCCCGTCTTCTGCGCGCAGCGTGCCATAGTCTGGCACCGTGTGGTTTGCGAGATAAGGCGCATAAGGATGGCTGGCATCGAGCTTGTTTTCTTCGATCCAAGTGATCAGCGTGCCATCGGTGCGGTATAGGCCCGTTTGCGGCGGCTGGGTAGGGCTTGAGCTGGTGCCGACAAAAGACGCGCCGCCGGGGGCCATGGTCACGGCCCAGGATTTGCCCAGCGCCGTGATCCGCTCTGGCGCGCCGCCGTCTACGGCGACGGAATAGAGGTGGCGCTCTAAAGGCGTATCGCCATAGCCGGTAAAGTAAAACGTGTCGCCCAAGACGCCGACCATTTCATCGACGGTAAAATCGTCTGGGGTGACCGCGACAAAGCGCTCTTTCGCATCGGCGCGGCTGACCAGGATTTGGCGATGACCCCCGGGGACTTCTGCGGTAAGACTGTACATTTGGCCCGCCGTGCTGAAATCGCTTTGCAGATTGATCCAGGTCTCGTGCGTTTCGGTGAACACATAGGCTGGCTCGGTCGCCATCACTGCGCCATTATGCGGCATCCGGACCGTGGTGAGATCATAATCGGTTTGGTCGCGATTGACGCGGCCAATGAACAGGCTCTCTCCGCCGGTGCGGCCATTGCGAAAATAGACACGGGCTAAATATTGATCCGTCGCTGGGCCCCAATCGCCCCGCCGCCAATTGATTTCGCTCACCTCGCCGGTGCTCATGTCGCGGACAAACAGATCGACCATCGCATTGGGGCGCCCGGCACGTGGATAGCGCTGCTCAATGACGGTGACGTCTTCGGCGGCAATATCAAACCGAGGAATGATATCAACGCTGCTCTCATCGACTTTGGTGTAAGCGAGGTACCGGTCGTCCGGGCTCCACCAATAGCCCGTATAGCGGCTCATTTCTTCTTGCGCGACAAATTCAGCCACACCGTAAGAGATCGCGTTTTCGGGGTCACTGAGCGGGGTCAGTCTTTGCTCGTCTCCCGTCGCCAACTCAATCGCATAGACCGCGCCATCGCGCACGAAACTGACATAGGATCCGTTCGGAGAGATCTTAGCATCATATTCAAACGCCTCCGTCTCGGTCAGTTGGCGGGCTTCTGGGCCAGCCTCTGTCAGTGTGACGAGATGCAAATCGCCGCCAATCGGCACCAGCAGCGTCGTCGCTGTGCCCCAATCATAAGACACAATCCCTTTGCGCCCAGCGATCCGCTTGCGTTCGCGCAACGCCTTTTCTTCTTCAGACAGCTCGACCTCTTCGGGTTCTAGAAGTTTTGAGTCGACGAGCAGGCTCTGCTCGCCTGTCTCAACGTCAAACTGCCACAGATCATAGCGGCTGCCATCTTCTTGGCGGGCTTTCAAAAACGTCACGCGGCGCCCGTCTGGGCTATATTTGACCCCATTTGGGGTCGGCCCAGACAGGCCCGGGCTTTCAAACAGGCGCTCGGCGGTCAGAGGTTTTTGGTCGACAAAATCGTTCATTTTATTCGGGTTTGTTTCTGCAAGAGGGGCGGCGCAAGCGCTGAGGCCCAGCGCGGCGATCGGAAAGAGAAGACGTTTCAACATAAGACGAGAGCTAACCCGCCGGAGGGCGCTTGTCAGCCCTCATCCCCTTTGCCTCTTGCACTATTCCAGCGCGCGAGTAACACACGGCGAAATTTATCGATTTTGGAGCAGCGCGCCATGGCCGGACCGCAATATGTTTATCACATGCAGGGCGTCTCGAAGACTTATCCCGGTGGCAAACAAGTTTTTGAGAATATCCATCTCTCCTTTTTGCCGGACGCCAAGATCGGGGTCGTTGGGGTCAATGGTGCGGGAAAGTCGACTTTGCTGAAAATCATGGCTGGCGATGAGACCGAGTTTAATGGCGAAGCCTGGGCGGCGGAGGGGATTAAAGTCGGCTATTTGCCACAAGAGCCACAGCTTAATCCCGACCTCACCGTGTTTGAAAATGTCGCCGCTGAGTGTCCGGAAAAACAATTACTCGATCAGTTCAATGCCATTTCGATGAAACTGGCAGAAGACTATACAGACGAGCTGATGGAAGAGATGACCGTGCTGCAAGAGCAAGTCGATGCCGCCGATGCCTGGGATATCGATTCCAAGATCGAAATGGCCATGGAAGCCTTGCGCTGTCCGCCTGACACGGCTGATGTCAAAGCGCTGTCGGGTGGAGAGATCCGCCGCGTCGCGATCTGCCGCCTATTATTGTCGCGCCCGGATATGATCTTAATGGACGAACCGACCAACCATTTGGACGCCGAAACCGTCGCTTGGCTGCAAAACTATCTGATCAATTTCAAAGGCTGCGTTATCCTGGTGACGCATGACCGCTATTTCTTGGACGATATTACCGACTGGATCCTAGAGCTCGATCGCGGCCGCGGCATTCCATATGAAGGCAATTATTCGGCTTGGCTGGAGCAAAAAGCCAAACGGATGGAACAAGAAGCGCGCGAAGACAAAGGCCGTCAGCGCGCCCTCGCCAAGGAATTGGAATGGGTTCGCGCCAGCCCGAAAGCGCGCCAAGCCAAGTCTAAAGCGCGGATCCAATCCTATGAAGAAATGGCCAATAAAGCCGAACGTGAAACCGTCTCCAACGCCACCATTCGAATCCCCCCTGGCCCGCGGCTCGGCAATAAAGTGCTGGAGGCTGAACACCTCCGCAAAGGCTTTGGCAACAATCTGTTGATTGAAGACTTAGACTTCAAATTGCCGCCCGGCGGGATTGTCGGTGTCATTGGCCCGAACGGCGCAGGCAAATCGACGCTGTTCAAGATGATCTTGGAGCAAGAGCAACCGGACGCCGGCACGCTGGAACTCGGCGACACCGTCAAGCTCGGCTATGTTGATCAAAGCCGGGACAAGCTCGATGACAAAAAGAATGTCTGGGAAGAGATTTCCGACGGCTTGGATGTGATCAAATTGGGCAGTGTCGAGATGAATTCGCGCGCTTATGTCAGCGCTTTTAATTTCAAGAAAACCGATCAGCAAAAGCCGGTTGGCAAACTGTCCGGCGGGGAACGCAACCGCGTGCACTTGGCCAAAATGCTGCGCGAAGGCGGTAATTTATTGCTGCTCGATGAGCCGACCAATGATTTAGACGTCGAAACCCTGCAAGCGCTGGAAGAAGGCCTGGAAGGCTTTCCCGGTTGCGCCGTGGTGATCTCGCACGATCGCTGGTTCTTGGACCGGATGGCGACGCATATCTTGGCCTTTGAAGGCGACAGCCATGTCGAATGGTTTGAGGGCGATTTCAGTTCGTATTTGGAAGACAAAAAACGCCGCCTCGGTCCAGATGCGGTTGAACCAAAACGCGTAAAGTTCAAGAAGTTTGGGCGCTAAGCGCTTTCAACACGGCCGACACGGGGCCGATATTTATTGAGGAGACTGCCTTATGAAGCCTCTCATTTTAGGCGTCGCTTTGAGCGCGCTTTGCGTTGCCTGCAGCGCCGACCTGAGCGAACCAGAGATCTCAAGTGCAGAGGAAATTGAGGACATGTCTTACGCGCCGTCGCCGCTGCTCGCCAAAACCCTGCCTGAGCTTTCAGTTGCGCTCGAAACCGGGGAGACAAGTTCGGTCGGCTTGATCACTGCCTATCTCGACCGGATTGAAACAGTTGACCGCGATGGCCCCGCCCTGCAAGCGGTCTTGACGCTCAACCCGGACGCAGAGGCCCAAGCGGAGGCCAGCGATGCCCGCCGCGCGGCGGGCGAGACGCTTGGGGCCCTCGATGGTCTGCCAATATTGCTCAAAGACAATATTGAAAGCCTGGACCCCATCGCGACGACAGCTGGGGCCTTGGCGCTGAAAGAGAATGTCACCGGGCGAGACAGTCCCTTAGTCGCCGGACTGCGGGCGCAAGGCGCGGTGATTTTGGGCAAAACCAATCTCAGCCAATGGGCGAATTTCCGGTCAAATGACTCGATGAGCGGCTGGTCTGCCTTGGGCGGACAAGTCCGAAACCCGCATATGCTCGACCGCAACCCGTGCGGCTCAAGTTCTGGCTCTGGCGCGGCGGCGGCGGCATCGCTTGCCGCGGGGACCGTTGGCACCGAGACCAATGGCTCGATCATCTGTCCGTCAAATGTGAATGGCATTGTCGGTTTCAAGCCGACTGTCGGCCTGGTCCCGCAAGACTATATTGTGCCGATCTCTTTCTCGCAGGACACAGCCGGGCCGATGACCAAATCCGTGCGCGGCGCGGCAATGATGATGAACGCGATGGCCGTCTCGGATACGCCAATCGACTTCGACGCGCAGCTCGACGCCAATAGCCTGTCCGGGCAACGCGTTGGCGTGCTGCGCTTCGCGCAAGGCAGCAATGCTGACATCATCGCACGTTTTGACGCGGCGCTCGAAATCATCGAAGCGCAAGGCGCGGTTTTGGTTGAAATCGAGGCGTTTGAGCCGAGCGGCAACGATTATTGGGGCGATGCGCTCTCTGTCCTCAAATATGAGTTCAAGCACACGCTCGACGCCTATCTTGCCGCCACACCGGAGGCGGTCACAACGCGCTCTTTGGCGCAGCTGATCCGCTTCAATCAAGCCAATGCAGGGATCGAGCTGGCGTTGTTCGACCAGAGCCTGTTTGACGCGTCAGAGGCGATGGGACCGATCACAGACGCGGCCTATCTTGCGGCCCGCGACGCCATACAATTGGCCTCCCGTCAGGAGGGGATCGACAAGCTTTTGGCCGACAATGATGTGGTTATGTTGGTCGCGCCCTCAGGCCCGGTCAGCCCGCGTATAGACCCGGTCAATGGCGATACCTGGCCGGCTTGGGCGGGAGCGGGCTATCTCGCCGCGATTGCCGGCTATCCGCATATTACGGTGCCGATGGGCGAGGTTCATGGCATCCCAATCGGCTTTTCGATCATGGCCGAAAAAGAGGCCGATGCGAACGTCCTGTCCTGGGGCTATGCGTTCGAGCAAGCGAGCCAGCTGCGCGTCGAACCGCAATACTTACCGACCGCAGAAGCACGGCCTGAGATCGCTGCAGCGATGGCGGCGAAGGATTAAGCAATGAGCCGTTTTAGATAGGCACCATACTCATTCTTATGCGCCGCCGCGAGGGCAAGAATCTGCGCATTGTCGATCAGTTTGAGGTGCCACGCGACTTCTTCGGGGCAGGCGATTTTGGAACCTGTACGCTTCTCGACCGCGTGCACATATTCCGCAGCTTGCAATAAGCCATCAAAGGTTCCGGCATCGAGCCAGGCCGTGCCGCGCGGCAAGACCTTCAATTGCAACTCCCCGCGTTTGAGATATTCATTATTGATGCTGGTAATTTCAATCTCGCCGCGCTTGGACGGCTCAACCGTCTTGGCGATTTCGACCACATCATTGCTGTAAAAATAGAGACCCGTAACGGCCAGATTGCTTTTCGGCGCCTTGGGTTTTTCCTCGATCGACAGGATTTCGCCATCTGGCCCTCGCTCGACAATTCCAAAGCTTGAAGGATTGGCGACGGAGTAGCCGAAAATCGTCGCGCCTTTATTCTCTGCATTTATGGTATGAAGCTGTTCCCCGAGCCCGGCGCCATGAAAGATATTATCTCCCAAGGCCAACGCGCACGGGTCGTCGCCAATGAAGTCTTCGCCAATCAGGAACGCGTCGGCCAATCCACGTGGCTCAGCTTGCTCGGCGAATTGAAAGCGAACGCCCCAGTTTTCGCCAGAGCCCAGCAGTTCCCGGAACATCGGCAAAGCTTGCGGGGTCGAGATGATCTATCACCCAATCACCACACTGATGTTGGCGGGGGTCACCGATTTTTTGATCATC
>JBCBYJ010000180.1:0-4277 GCA_039815905.1 Pseudomonadota bacterium
GTGTTCTGGCAGACGGGCGCCATTCCGGACGGGCTTTATGTCCCGGATACAGGCGTCGCACCATACCGTGGCCAGAACACGTCAATCGGAATGCCGCCTCGCGGATACCAATACCCGCTTATTCTCAGCCATCTGGGGTCCAATAGTCCGGCAATCTCTTTGCCGACCCGCAATGTGCAATCTTCATGGAAACCGCCATGATTGCGGAAACTGGTCAGGAAGAGTTTCAGGCTCTTGCTCTCCACCAACCAATCGCCCGGAGCATAGTCGATGACCAAATGGGCAAAGTCTGGCTGGCCCGTCACCGGACAGAGCGAGGTGAATTCAGGCGCAACAAAGCGCGCCAAATAAAGCATATCCGGATGCGGATTGGGCACGCGTTCCAGAGTCGCCTCGTCAGGGGATGCCGGTGCGCTAATTTGCTGGCCGAGCTGATCCAGTCCTGAATAGATATCCTTCTCGGCCATGTTAGCCTCCAAATGTCGGAACGACGTCGAACCGCATGCCGATATAGAGGGCATAAGCGGTTAACAGAATACCGCCTTCCCAGCGCGCGAGTTTGCGGCCCGTAAACGCAAACAGGAACAGCAAGAAGAGCGATAAGAAAAGGGCGCCCATATCCGTCCAAGTGACCATGCTGGCGGCTTGGCCAAATTGCATCGCAGCCACTTCAAGTGGCACATTGGCGGCGCTGTTTTCGAGCAAAGAGAATGGGAAGACGATGGCGGAGACGCCGAGAATGCCGAGAATGTTAAACACGTTTGACCCAAGCACATTGCCGAGCGCAACATCGGCTTTGCCGCGCCGCGCAGCGACGATCGAGGTTACCAATTCCGGCAAGCTCGTACCGATCGCGACAATTGAGATACCAATCACCGTTTCGGACACGCCCATCAGTCGCGCGGCGTCAGATCCGCCTTGGACTAAGAACCGGGCGCCAACGATGACTCCGACAATCCCGGCTAGCGTCATCAGAGCCGACATCCAAACCGGGTCATTACTATCAAACTCGCCCGCCTCGTCGCTATGCATGCCGCCGCTGGCACTATTGGCCCTGCGGTCGGCGACGACAGAAAAAATCAGATAAGCGACCAGCAGAACCGTAAAGGCTATTCCGGTGGTGCGGGTGAAGCCGTCAATCCAGACAATCCCGGCGAACAGGACCGTCACAGCGACCATGAAAATGCCATCACGCGCCAGCGCGGCAGGATTGGTGGTGATCGCCCGGACAAAAGCAGCGGCCCCGATGACCAGCATAATATTGGCGACATTTGAGCCAATCACATTGCCGATCGAGAGCCCAACTGCGCCTTCACTGAGCGCCTCTAGACTGGTGACAAGCTCCGGCAGACTGGTGCCGAACCCAACCAGAGTAAGGCCGATGACAAGCTCTGACATGCCGACTTTCCGAGCAATGCCGACAGACCCCCGCACCAGCGCTTCGCCGCCTAGAAACAAAAGGATAAAACCGCCTAAGATTAGGAGGGTCATCATCATAAGGTATTGCTCCACTGTCGCATCGCGCTGATATGGCAAGCCTTGCCAAGAAGTCCATCCGGGTAAATGATTTCTTGGCAAAGGAATACCCCCACAGCGCCGCTGGAGATCGCGCTGCAATGAGGATCCTCGGAGAGCCCCGGGCTTAAGACAACTGAGAGAGGGAGGATGACGATGACGGACCTACGCTTGCGTCAGCTTGTCTTCGCGTCGAACGCGATTGAAGACATCGCGCGCCTGAAAGAGATTCTGGACCTTGGCGACGGCTTTGTTGATCCAGGTGTGGCTGAGTTCGGATTGACCAATGGCGTTTTCGCGCTGGGCGACCAATTCTTAGAACTGGTGGTGCCGGTTCAAGATCAGACCGCGGCGAGCAGGTTCCTTGCCCGCTCTAACGGAATTGGCGGCTATATGGTGATCTTTCAAACAGATGATTTGAACGCGGTTCGCGCCCGCGCCGATGCACAGCGGATCCGGCGCGTCTGGAATATTGATTTGCCAGAAATCTCGGCGAGCCACTTGCACCCCGCCGATATCGGTGCCGCGATTGTCTCAATCGATGAGGCGCGGCCGCCAAGCAGCTGGCGCTGGGGCGGACCAGATTGGCCGCGCCAAACGCGGTCTGGCGGACTATTTAAGCTCGAGATTAGCGCCTTGGACCCGCAGGCGATGAGTGCAAAATGGGCTGTGGTGCTCGGTCAATCGCCGGTTTCGGTGGGGCATGACGTGTATGAATTTGCGACCGCAGACGGGCCGATCCGGTTTGTGCCGGGCGCGCGCGATTATCTATCCGTTTATGGGCTCAACCATCCCGCGCCCGAGGCCTGTCTCGCCCGGGCGGATCAGCATGGACTCGCTTGCGACGATACAAGCTTTCTCTTTGCTGGGGTGCGCGTGCAGCTGAAATCAGATTGATTGGCGGCGTTTGCGCGCTAAAACCACCCTTTGGGACATTCGGGCGAGACCAAAGGCGGATAGCATGAAACAAGGCACACTGGATCTGGACACCAGCAATTCGCCGATTGAGGCCGCCATTGAAGGCAAACTGTTCCGGAACATTATCACCGCGCTGATCGTCTTGAATGCCATCATTCTCGGCGTCTTAACCTATGATCGGACGCTGCCCGCGGGCTTTGTCGACTCCTTGAGCTGGTTTGACCGCGCGGTGACCGTGGTGTTCGCGATCGAGATTGCCCTGAAACTCTGTGTCTATCGACTGAGTTTTTTCAAATCCGGATGGAATTGGTTCGATTTCTTAGTCGTCGCTGTGTCTTTGGTGCCTGGCGGGGCGGCGTTCTCGGTCTTGCGAGCGATGCGGGTGCTGCGGATTTTGCGGCTCTTACATATCGTCCCGATGATGCGTCGGATCACAGAAGCTTTGCTCAACGCTTTGCCGGGCATGGGCGCGATTTTGGCTGTCTTGGCTCTGCTGACCTATGTCGCCGCGGTGATGGCCACCAATATGTTTGGCGACACTGACAATGAGGAGGTGCGACAATTGTTCGGCGATCTGCCGAGCTCGGCCTATTCTCTGTTTCAAGTTATGACCATGGATGGCTGGCGCTTTGAGGTGGTCCAAAAAGTCGTGGATGATGGCAATCCTTATGCGCCATTCTTCTTCCTGGTCTTCATTTTCGTCGCCAGTTTTGCCGTCCTCAACCTGTTTATCGCGCTGATCGTTGATGCACTGGCGGCAGAACAACGCGCCGCCACGGAAGAGCATTTAGATGTCATCGAAGAGGACATGGATGAAGAATTTGGCGAGGCCGACAAAGAGCGCGACGTCATCATCGAAATGCTGGCCGATCTGAAAAAAGAAATCGCCGAGCTGAAGGCGGCAAAACCCAAACCATAGCCCTCAAATAAGTGTCCCGTCAGGCGGGACACCTGACGGGACTGTTTGGGAAGCGACAAGGGTGGGGGGACGCAGCTTCCCAGACTTTCTCTTGCGGGCTTAGCTGGCAGGCAAAAGCACCGTGTCGATCACATGGATGACGCCATTTGACGCGCCGACATCGGCGGCGATCACCGTGGCGGTCGATCCAGGTGCTGTCAGCACAACACCATCAGTTCCATCAACACCCAAATCACCATTTAGTGTGGTGGCTGTGATTTGCTGACCTGCGAGGTCCTTTGATTTGATTTTTGCGCCAGCAATGACGTGCAATTTCAACACACCTGCGAGCGCGTCTTTGTTTTCTGGCAGCAGCAGGGTTTCCACTGTGCCTTCGGGCAGAGCCGCGAAGGCTTCATCACTTGGCGCAAAGACCGTTAACGGGCCTTCACCCTTTAGGGCCTCAACCAAGCCAGCGGCCTCAGCGGCAGCCAAGAGCGTTGTAAATGACCCAGCCGCAGCCGCCGTGTCGACAATGTCGGCTTTCGCTTTGGTGTAGTTTTCACCGGCGATGGCGGTCGTATAGCTGGCATTAACGCGGTAGTCGGCTTTTTTCGAAGAACATTGCTCAGCCAGCGCAGGGGCAGCGAGCAGGCTGGTAGAAATCAAGAGGGTAGCGAGTTTCACGAAGAAATCTCCAAGTTGAGTTACGACCCGAACCATTTCGGCATCATAACCCTTACGATGTACGATATAAAATAGATTAACGAATGACTCGTTTGTAATCTTAAGCGCAGCGATGCTGATGAGACGTGTCAGCATTGCCCACTGACATCCAGACGAAATACGCGTTATAGGTGTGTGCATGAGCCTTTGGCAGCGCCTGATTGAGAGCGGCAAGCGCTTGTTTGACGTGGACGTGGTGGAAGATCCCGTCCCGGCGGAT
>JBCBYJ010000181.1:0-4273 GCA_039815905.1 Pseudomonadota bacterium
TGCCCTGTCTGCGGAGACCGCTGAGGGCAGCCTCTATGAAACGGATATGCGGCTTCGACCGTCGGGTCGCGCTGGGCCGGTTGCAACATCGCTCGCCTCATTCGATCGTTACCAAAAAGAGCAAGCCTGGACCTGGGAGCATATGGCGCTCACGCGCTTACGAATTTTAACCGGCGATGATGCGCTCGGCCATGCGGTTGAACGGGTCGCGCAGGCAGCGATAAATTCCGACACATCGGCGACGCGAACCTCAGACATCTTAGATATGCGCGCGCGAATGATGCGCGAGAAACCTGCAACCGGTCCGTGGGATTTAAAGCTGCGCCGCGGCGGGCTTGTCGATATCGAGTTCATCACCCAACACGCCATTCTCACCGCCGAGGCCGATCAAAACCTGTGCCCCAATCTCAGCGCGGCGCAGAAACAATTGCGCGATGGCGGTATTTGGTCTGCCGACGATTATGAGACTCTCACAGATGCGTATGCCTTTTTGCAGGCGCTTTTGCAGGTCCAAAGAATGGCGCATCAGGGCATTGCCGCCGAGCAAGACCTGTCCCATGCGCTCGAAGATCGGCTTTGCCGCGCCGTCGGATGTGAGGGGTTTTCGACCCTATTATCCCGCCTGGAAGCCACTTGTGCGCGCGTGACTGAAAAATTTGCAGAAAAAATTGGAGTGTTAGCGACGGAAACTTGAAGTCCACGCGTTTAACCTTCGGGTTCGATAAAAGAAAGGACTTTAAGTCATGAAGAAACTCACACTTGCAGCATTGATCAGTCTCGGTCTGGCTGGCGCCACTTATACCGCCATTGCTCAGAACGGGCCAGGCCATCGCGGACCAGCGATTGAAGAGCTGGATATGAACCAAGACGGCAATCTGTCGAAAGACGAGATCTCTGCCCATCGCGCCGAGAAATTCGCCAGCGCAGATACCAATGGCGACAATCTTGTGTCGGCAGAGGAATTCTCCGCTTTCAACGCGGCGGAACGCGAGCGTAAGCGGGCCGAACGTGAAGCTCGGAAGTTTGCCAAAATGGATGCCAATGGCGACGGCGTCGTCACAGCTGAAGAGCACGCCAGTATGGCGGACGAGCGTATCGATCGCATGTTCTCGCGGATCGATAAGGATGGCGACGGTGTCATCACCGAAGCCGAACGTGAAGCGGCCAAGGAGAAAATGCGTGAGCGTCGCGGCAAACGCGGCTCTAAAGGCCGAGGATAGTTGGCAAAGGTGGGTCTACTCAACCCACCTTTGGATCCATCGGCAAGCGCGAGATTTCCTCCCACTCGCGCTTGCCATGGAATCCGCTAAACTCTCCGCGTGTCTGGTATTAGTGAACTCGATCAAATCACTCGCGCGGCGGGTGGCGACAGAGCGGCGCAAGCGGCTCTGGTCAATCGGAATATGCCGATTGTCTTTCGCGTCGCGTATCGCATGCTCCAAGACCGCGCCGAGGCAGAAGACGTGACGCAAGAGACATTCTTGCGCGCTTGGAAGACGCTTCCAGACTGGCAGCCTAAGGCGAAGTTTTCGACCTGGGCCTGTACCGTCGCGCTGAATCTGTGCCGCGATCGGTTGCGCAAAAAGAAGCCAGTCTTGATGGATGAGCTGCCAGAGCGCGTGGATACAGGCCTGCGGCCTGAACAATCGCTTGAGTCTCAGCAAGCCTTGGCTGGGATTGAAGCCAGGATTGCGGCGCTGCCAGATCGACAACGCGAAGCGCTCTCCCTTTGCGCTTTAGAAGGAATGACCAATATAGAAGCAGCAGACGCCATGGATGTCAGCGTCAGGGCCCTGGAAAGCCTGTTGGCGCGCGCAAGACGCAGCTTGCGGGCCGGGCTAGAAGCGGATGGCATAGGAACAAAGCAATGATAGATCAAAGCATGACCCCAGATCGCGTGATCGAACTGATCGAAGCCTATGGCGCGGAGCCTGGCGCATGGCCGGAAGACGAACGCGGTGCGGCGATCTTGATGCTCGCGGAGCAGCCGGCAAGGTTCGAGGCGGCGCTGGACCAGGCGCGGGCGCTCGACGCTTTGATTGCCAGCGAACCGGATGTCCACCCAAGTGCGGCCCTCGGCGCTGCGATCTTGGCGCAGGCCCCGGTCGCAAAAGCTGAGAGATCCGGCGTGCTCGGACAGCTTTCTGCAATCCTTTTCCCGCAAGGTATGCGCTGGCCCGCCGGGGCGGCTGTTGCAAGTCTTTTGATGGGCTTAGTTGGCGGATACGCCTATGCCTCGACGGGCGTAGGATATGATCAAGCCGACGCGGCCTATTATGCCGCCTTTGGATATGACACGAGCGAAGACTGGATGAGTTTGGAGTAAGCTATGAGTGAAGGCACCAAATCTCGATTGCCGGTTTGGCTGATTGTGTCGCTGCTGGCGAACGCGCTGCTAATCGGCGTCTTAATTGGCGGCGGCTTAGGCCAACGCAAAGCCGGTCCGCCCGTGGTCCGTATCGGCGGCGAAGACGCCCTGATGCGCGGCATCGACCGGGCCGTGCCTGCGGATCAACGCCGTCTCGTGCGCCTGGCGTTTCGGCGCGCCTTCACTGATTCCCGCCAAGAGCGGATTCGAGTGCGAGAAGCGCGCCAGGCTTTGACGGGCTTATTGGCGGCTGAGGATTATCAGGCCGCCAAGGTGCAAGAAGGGTTTGCCGAATTGCGCACGGCGGAAGCGGCGATGAAAGGGCGCATGCATGATGTCTTGGCCGAACAATTGGGCGCGCTCAGCGTCGAGCAGCGCCGCTCCATTTTGAGTGACTTTAATCGCCCGCGTGGTGGACGTGGCCAAGGGCGAGAAGAGGGGATCAAGCAGGGACGTGGAGACCGCTCGTCGCCGCCAAAACCGTTTCGCGACCGCGAGAAAGACTGACCCTTAGGCCTTCGACTTATGCGCCAAGGCTCCGGCATTGGCTTCCCAGTTCTGACCGTCAAACGTGTTGATGGTGACTTCCAGCTTCATCCAGTCATCGAGACAGCGCCAGGTCACGGCAAAGCCATCCTGATTGGACCGCGGGATGTAGAAACTCTTTATCCCGCAGGTCTTGCAAAACCGATGTTTCGCGCCGCCTGTATTGAATGTGTACTCCTGCAGGTGCTCGGCGCCTTTCAACAGCCGAAACCGCGCGCCAGGGACAATGACGTGGATGTTTCCGCTCATCGCGCAGATCGAACAATTGCAGTCTTCCACTTCGAACGCTTCGGGGAGGTCGACTTCGAAGCGTACGGCTTTGCAATGACAGCCGCCAAGATAGGTTTTGAGTGTGCTCATCTTGATCTCTATCCGACCCAAACGGGGGGTCGGCGATCCGCCCAGGGCGCGGCGCGTTCTAATTGTCCGGCGAGTTGATAAAGCTCCCACTCATTGCCGGTTCGGGCGCCAAACATCATGCCGATCGGCAAGGCCTCGCCCGTCCAATGCAACGGCACAGACATGGCCGGAGAACCGGCTTGATTGGAGATCGCACACCAAGGCGCAAAACTCGTGACGGCCTGCGTGTAAGCGTCAAAATCGTCCGGATTGAGCGATAGCACACCGAGCTTATCGGGCACCCGCGACATCGTCGGTGAGAGGATCATATCATAACCGCCATCGACCAAGAATTGCTCATAGATCAAGCCCGCTGTGATCGACGCTTGAGTGGCTTTCATCAATTCTTTCATCGGGATCGAATTGCCCAACTCGACAAACCGCGCGGTCACCGGCTCCATATCTTCAGGCCCGAGCGTTCGGCCCAAAGCTTCTCCGCGCGCCTCCATGACCATGGCGATCGCGGCTGAAACCGTGATCATCAGGCTTTTGCCGAGGATCTCGCCATCCAGCACCGGCCCGGCCTCTTCAACATGGTGACCGAGCGCCTCTAAAAGCGTGCGCGTAGTGTCCAGCCCCGCCTGCGCATCGCTGTCCGGCTGGGTGCCATTTGGAGCGGTGGTCCAAAGCGCGATTTTCAGCGGCTTAGGATCGCGCTCTAAGGCGCCGAGGAAAGAGCCACCCGGCTCCGGCGCAACATAGCGCGAGCCAATTTCTCGGCCATGCGTTGCATCCAGCAAAGCCGCATTGTCCCGCACCGAGCGCGACACCGCGTGAACGGTGGATTGCCCATTCCACCCCTCAGTGGTCGTCGGCCCCATTGGGGTTCGTCCGCGGGACGGTTTCATGCCGAACAGACCCGTGCATCCGGCCGGGATCCGGATCGAGCCACCACCATCGCTGGCATGGGCGAGCGGGATCACGCCCGCCGCGACGACGGCGCTCGCCCCGCCGGACGAG
>JBCBYJ010000182.1:0-4248 GCA_039815905.1 Pseudomonadota bacterium
CTTTTAAACGTCGACTCACTCTGGTTGAGGAGATCCGCAAGCGGGTCACGCGGCGGAGCTGGCTCGGGCTCAGGGTCTTTTTCTTCTGGCTCAGGTTCAGGTTCGGGCTCTGGGTCCGCTTCAAAATCCGGCAGGACGTCTTCGGGGTCTGGTTCCGGCGCTGGCGCTTCGTCGACACGGGTCACATCGTCTTCAGCGACTGGCAGCTCTTCTTCGACTGGGTCGTCCTCGGGCACGTCTTCTTCTGGGACTTCCGGGATCGGGTCTTCTTCTTCCGGTTCTTGCGCGATCAGCGGGGCAATGTCTGTGATCTCGCCGATCTCAGCAAAATTCACATCCACCGCTTCAATATTGGTGATGTAAGCGCTCGTACTCCCGCCCCAATAGGGCCAGGTCAAATAGCTCGCGCTGAGCACAGCGGCATGCGCGAAGATGGAGGCAGGCAAACCGCGCACCATGCTCTAGCGCCCTTCCCCGTCCTGTGAATTTGGCCCATCCCGCGAACTTGGCCCATCCCGTGAATTTGACTCGTCCCGCGACTTAGGATCCGTCACCAACGCAATATTGGTGAATCCAGCATTTTTCATCTGCGTCATGACGGACAGCACTTCGCCATAAGCGGCATTGGTATCGCCTTGCAGGAAAATGCGTTCTTCATAGCCCTCACCCGCGATCGCCAAAAGCTTTGACGTGAGCTCATTCAGCTCAATCTCCGTCTCAGAAATATAGACCCGGGCATCGGCGGTCACGGTTACTAAGAGCGGCGTCGTTTTCGGCACCGAAAGATTGCCGGTTGCGGCTTTTGGCAGATTAACTTCAACCCCGCGCTGCAATGCGGTCGCAGTGATCATGAAGACGATGAGCAGCACCAGCACAACGTCGACAAAGGGGGTGACGTTAATCTCTGCATTGAACGAGCGCCGGCCGCGCCGCGTTCCGGAAGACCCAAGCTGCATGCCCATTAGACGGGCCCATCACTGGCGCGGCGGGACAGGCGAACCAACAAATCCTGGCTGAACGCATCGAGATTATCGGCATAGCGGTTCAAATCGCCGGAAAACTTATTGTAGAAAATCACCGCCGGGATCGCCGCAATCAGGCCGAGACCTGTGGCGAACAAGGCTTCCGCAATCGGTCCACCCACCACCGCAAGACTGGTATCTTCTTGCGCGCTGATATTCAAAAACGCGTTCATGATGCCCCAGACGGTGCCGAACAGACCAATGAAGGGTGACGCCGATCCAATCGTCGCCAATGCGCCGATGCCATTGGACACTTTGGCCACTTCACGATCGACTGTCGCCCGTAAAGAGCGCTCGGCCCGCGCCACAAGCGCGCTGTGTTCCGTCGGCGAGATGGCGCGGGCATCCCGCCATTCGCGCGAGATCGCCGCGAACAATCGGGCGCCGGCATTGTCTGGGCTTTGACCCGGGCGAATTTCATAATCATCGGCGCGACCGGTCCAGAAAGCGTCTTCAAACTCAGTCGCTTTTTTGCGGGCGCTGCCAATTGCGAAATACTTCTCAACCACCACAGCCCATGACCAGATGCTGGCAACCACCAGAGCGATCAAAACAAGTTTCACAACAGGGTCGGCCGCCATTAACAGCTCGACCATGGAGAAGGCCCCCTCGTGTGACACGTCTCCCAGCGCTTGTGATTCCATATGGGTGTCCCATCCTTCTGATGGACGACGCGCGCCGTCCGCTTAAAAAACTCGTGTTTCTATCTGCGGAGAATCGGGCGGAAACGTGACCTAAGTCCTTCTTCTCTGCAATGTTCATGGGATTGGCGCGATTGGGTTAAGGAATTCTCGCCTCTCAAAAATCTCATTTGTCATATTCTGTTTTTTTTGCTCCAATTTCAGATTGAGCGGAGGAGAGGTGTCTGCATGACGGGCTACACGCTGTACGGCACGGACATGAGCTATTTTTCCGGCAAGGCGCGGGCCTATTTGCGCTGGAAAGGGGTTGAGTTTACCGAAACGACTCCAACGCCTGATGTCATGAAGTCTGAGATCATCGCCAATATTGGCTGGCCGGTCATTCCGGTGCTGAAGACCCCCGATGGCGACTATGTCCAAGACACGTCGGACATTATCGCGCATTTTGAGGGCGAGCGCGGCACCCTTCCCGCCATTCCTGACACGCCATTGCAGCAATTCGTGACGTATCTCTTGCAACTCTTTGCCGATGAGTGGCTGACCCTGCCGGCCATGCATTATCGCTGGAACAAGAATGAAGACTGGATCTATGGCGAGTTTGGCAAATCGGCGGCCCCGCATGGCAGCGCCGAGGAGCAATATGAAGCCGGCAAAATCGTCGGACGCCGGTTCAAGAGCTTTGTGCCGATGCTCGGGGTTACGCCGGAAACGGCGCCCGGGGTCGAGAAGGCGTATGAGCTGTTTTTGACGGCCTTTTCGGCGCATCTTGAAAAACTCCCTTATGTGCTCGGCACGCGCGCCTCTTATGCCGATTTTGCCTTTATCGGCCCGCTTTATGCGCACCAGTATCGGGACAAATTTACCGGCCACCACATGCGCGTCACGGCCCCACGCGTGGCGGACTATGTTGAGCGCGTGATTGCGGGCGAAGGCCAACGCGGCGATCTGGTGCCAATGGATGATATCCCGGTGACCTTGCTGCCAATGCTGAAGAACGGGCTGTCGGACCATCTGCCGGTGCTCATCGCGACGAATGAGCGGTTTCACGAATGGGCCGAAACGGCGGCGCCGAAATCCAATGTCCCGCGAGGGGTCGGCATGGTGCCGTTCAAAATTGGCGGACGTGAAGGCATGATCTCGGCCCGCACATTCTCCTTGCTACGGCTCCAAGATGCGCTGGATACCTATGCGATGATGATGCCGTCTGATCGCAAGCGCGCCGACAGGTTTCTAGACGCCGTCGGGGCAGAAGCGATCAAAACCATGCGCATATCGCCGCGATTGACGCGCCGAAATTACAGATTGGCGATTGTCTGAGGAATTTCCTTTCCTTTTTGGAACAGATCCCGCTATTTGGTTGCATTCCCAACTGAACAAGGGGCCGTTCATGTCTGCGATTTTGCATTTGGCGATTCCCGCCGGAGATCTGTCTAAAACCGTCGTCTTTTATACCGATATTCTGGGTTGCCAGCTGGGCAATCGCGAAGACGGCCGGTGGGTCGATGTGAACTTTTGGGGCAATGAGCTAACCTTGCACCAAAGTGAGGAAAAGCTGCCCACGGTGCGCCATGATGTGGATATGGGCGCGGTTCTGGTGCCGCATTTCGGCATTCACCTGACCCAGGACGATTTTGATGCCGTCAAAGCCCGGATCGCAGCGGCCGGCCTGACCTATATTGATGATCCGTATCGCCGCTTCAAAGGCGACAAATATGAGCAAGAAACCTTCTTCATCGCCGATCCGAACAATAATGTGCTCGAGATCAAAACCATGAAGCACCCGGAAGTGTTGTGGCCTGAAACATAAAATTTCTGGGCGACGCTAGCCGTTCTCTTCGGTCACAATCGGCCCGTGATCATCGACATGATCACCATGTGTATAGTGCAAGTGTCCATCATGAATGTAATCCATGTGATCGCCATGACGGATCATCATATGCTCATCCTCGCCGCCATGCATGTGATCGGCGTGCAGCTCTGAGGCCATCGGCGCTTCGCCGGCGGGATTGGTGTCCGAAATCTCGATCAGATGTTCATCGACATGGCCGTCATGGGCAAAATGGAGATGGCCATCATGCAAATAATCCCAATGATCGACATGCCAGACTTTGACATGGCCGCAGCCATCGCCATGGACATGCGTGTGCTCCGGATGGATCTCAGCATGAGGCTCGCCGGGCAGCGCGGCACAGGCGGACAGCCCGGCTAATAGAACAGCAGATGCAAACACAGCGCGCATGGGGATCTCCAAGTCTTATACTGAGGCGGGCATAACACAGGCAGGGGCAAAAATCTATAGAGTCTTGTTTTTATTGATATTTATGTTTTGTTATAACATACAAAAGAGGGGCATTCTTCTTTTTCAAACCCTTGTCCCAGCACGAAACCCCTCACGGGCGCTCACCCTGAGGCTATAAAAAGGCTAGGCGCGCTTTAATAAAACGCGGTACGAACTGCCGCTCTCTCGAGACGGCGTATAGCGCTTAATCAAAGCGCGCCTGCGACGGGCTGTTTTCTAACTGTCCGAGGCGGGCTGACAGGCTCCCTCGAATACCGGACCAGATGGTGGAATGACGGGCCCGTGG
>JBCBYJ010000183.1:0-4223 GCA_039815905.1 Pseudomonadota bacterium
CGCCATCTTGTCGCCTTTATCGATAATCATTAAATACGCCTCGACAGAATTATGGGATACGTCTATGGGAAACCGCCTAAATGGGGAATCGACTATGAAGAAATTAATGTTTGGTGCCGCCGCGCTTTCACTCGTGGCCGCCTGTAATACCAATGAAGGCCCGGCCGAGGTCAAAATCGAAGAGCCAAAGCTCAAAGAATTGACCGTGCGCGCCGGTGACCCGGCAGAAGCCGCAGATGCCCTGGCCGCCATGGCGCTCACCGAGAGCGGCGGTCTGTTGTCTTTCTCAGGCAGCACCACAGATGGCGCTTCGGCAACCTTCACCGATCTGACGATTACCGGCGAAGAGGCCGTCAAAGTCGGTTCGCTCGTGCTCGAAGGCCTGGACATGGACAATGGCCAAGCGAATTTCGGCAAAATGAGCCTCAACAATATCACCTTGTCCGGCGAAGAAACTGGCGACGATGTTGAAGTGACCCTTGGGTCGATCGAACTGATCAATCCCTCCGCCGAGCTGGCCGCTTGGCTCGCCGCGGGTCTGAATGGTCAAGAAGCCCCGTTCCCAGACGCAGACAAAATCGTCTTTGACAGCTGGACGATGAGTGGCCTGACCGGCGACTTTGTCGACACAGAAGCTGAAGGGACGTTCGGGATCGATAAGATCGAGATCCGCGACATGGCCGATCTGAAAGCCGCCAAAGCGGTGATTAGCGGTCTGTCTTTGAATGCGGTGGATTCCTCTGAAGACATGGACATTGATATCAGCCTGGGCAGCCTGTCGGCGACCAATGTTGATGCGAAACTCGTCGAAGCCATTCAGAAAAATGTCGGCGACGAAGACGCGATGATGGCGGCGATTATGGATGTCGCCTATGACAATCCGATGGAGCCTGGCTATGACAGCTTCACGCTCGATGATCTCGCGATTGACGTCGCCGGTGCCGCGTTTGCCCTTCCGAGCATCGTTGCCGGCGTCGAGCGCAACGCTGCCGGTCAGCCGGTCAAGTTTGTCACCGAGCCTTACTCCATGACGCTGAAAGCGGACGCTGAAGGCGGCGAAGCCGGTGAAGCGCTGCTACAAGGTCTGAGCATTGTGGGCTATGAAGAACTGGAGCTGAAAGGCGCCAGCGTCGCGACATATGATCCCGATCAGGATATTGTCTCGTTTGACGCTGCTGCAAACTATTTGGAGCTGGTCGACGGCGCCAAGTTCAGCATGGGCGGCAAGATTGAAGGCTATAGCGCGTATGCCAAAGACGCGGCGAGCGCGTTCAATTTTGAAGACTTGGCTGACGGCGCAGAGCCGGACCCAATGGCCATGACCGCGGCGATGGGCGCGCTGACCATTCATGGCTTCGAGCTCTCAATCGCCGACGATTCGCTGCTCGACCGGGCGTTCAATGCCGCTGCAACTTCGCAAGGGGCAGATCCAGCTGAGCTGAAGTCTCAGATCGGCATGGGCCTCGCCATGGCGCCAATGATGGCCCAGGGCTCTGGTGTTGACATGGCCTTGGTCTCTGAAGCGACGAGCGCGCTGTCAAAGTTCATCAGCGATGGCGGCACACTGACGCTGAAACTCGACCCAACGACGCCGCTTTCTGTCGCGTCCATCATGGAAAACCCAGACCCAGCGGCGTACACCAAAGACACGCTCGGGTTCACAGCGACCCAGAAATAGTCGCTATTTCTCAAGCTAATCGCAAAGCGCGCGGGGTGGAAACGCACCGCGCGCTTTTCTTTTTGTCGCAAAAAGCGCATAAGCTCAGCCATGAGATTGGCTTTTTTCGGAGATGTCGTGGGCAAACCTGGTCGCCAGGCGGTGCGCGATCACTTGCCCAGCGTCCGCACGGATCTGCAGCTCGACTTTATTGTCGTGAACGCTGAAAACGCTGCCGGCGGGTTTGGCCTGACAGAAGTGATCGCCAATGAATTCTTCGCCGCTGGCGCCGACTGTTTGACGCTCGGCGATCATGCCTGGGATCAGCGCGAGGCGCTGACTTATATTGAGCGCGAGCCGCGGCTCTTGCGCCCGGTCAATTATCCCAGCGCCGCCAACGCGCCTGGCCAAGGCAAACATCTTTTCGTTCTGCCGGATGGCCGGCGGGTCGGTGTCATCCAGGCCCAAGGCATCGTTTTTATGCGCCAGCTTTTGGACAATCCGTTCGGCGCCGTCGATGCGGCCTTAGATGAGATGCCGCTCGGCGCGGTCGCCGACGCGGTGATTGTCGATATGCATTGCGAAGCGACGTCAGAGAAAATGGCGATGGGTCATCATTGCGACGGCCGCGCCAGCCTGGTGGTTGGCAGCCACACGCATGTCCCGACCGCCGATCACATGATCCTGTCCGGCGGGACCGCGTATCAAAGCGATGCTGGCATGTGCGGCGATTATGACAGCGTTATCGGCATGCAAAAAGACAACTCGCTGCGCCGCTTCGCCACGCAGCTGCCAGGGTCGCGCTACGAGCCCGCCCTCGGCGATGGCACATTGTGCGGTCTGTTTGTCGAAACCGATGATGCCACCGGGCTCGCCCGGCACTGCACCCCGATCCGCATTGGCGGGAAACTCTCGCAATTGCTGCCAACCCTTTGAAAACCTGAACGAGCTAGGCTATGCCCGGCGTTTATGTGAATTGAGCATGAGGAGCCGATATGGCTGGCCACAGTAAATGGGCGAATATTCAGCACCGCAAAGGCGCTCAAGATAAGAAGCGGGCGGCGCTGTTTTCCCGACTGTCGAAAGAAATCACCATTGCCTCAAAAATGGGCGGTCCGGACCCAGATGGCAATCCGCGATTGCGGCTGGCAATTGCCAATGCGCGCGGCCAGTCGATGCCGAAGGACAATATAAAGCGCGCCGTGGAGAAAGGCCAAGGCGGTGGCGGCGAAGATTATGTCGATATTCGCTATGAAGGCTTTGGCCCCGGCGGGGTCGGCGTGATTGTTGAAGCCTCAACCGATAATCGAAACCGGGCCGCGAGCGAAATCCGCACGGCATTCTCTAAGAATGGCGGCAATCTCGGCGAAACCGGATCGGTCTCTTTTGGCTTTGAGAATGTTGGCGAGATCCATTATCCGCCGGAAGCGGGTGACGAAGACACGATTATGGAAGCCGCGCTTGACGCTGGCGCCAGCGATATTGTCTCTGAGGCAGAGGGCCATTTCATCTATACTGATCGCGAAGACCTGTCAGACGTCGCCGCGGCGCTGGAAGGGCAGTTTGGCGAGGTTGAAGCGAAATCCACCAAACTGATCTGGAAACCGCAAAACACGGTGCCCATTGAAGGCGATGATGCAGACAAATTAATGCGGCTCTTGGATGTGCTCGATGATCTCGATGATGTCGCAAACATCTATGATAATTCAGAAATTTCTGATGCCGAATTGGAACGCCTGGCCAGTTAAGTGACGTTTTCCGGTCACACAGGAACAAATATCCGTGAGAACTGAAAAATAGGCTCGTAATTAACCTTTTGACTCGTCATATCCGGATCAAGAGCCGATCACAAATTCCGAGACCGACATGTTAAAACTCAGCCACCCCCTTTCGATTAGCCTGATCACGGGCGGCCTAACGGCGCTAGCCTCTTTTATGCTGACGGCCTTCGCGGAGAATGCGCCTGCGGGCGTGTCGCAGAACGCGAATCTGGAAACCGCAATTTTTGCGGGCGGCTGCTTTTGGTGCGTCGAAAGCGATTTTGATAAAGTCGATGGCGTGTTGGAAACGGTCTCTGGCTATACCGCAGGCAATAGCACCAATCCGACTTACAAGACCCATACGAAGGACGGGCACCTAGAAGCGGTGAAAGTCGTCTATGACGCCTCAAAAGTTGAGTATGCTGAGCTGGTTGACTATTTCATGCGCCATATTGATCCAACCGATGATGGCGGCCAATTCTGCGATCGCGGCAACTCTTACCGCACCGCCGTTTTTGTCGATTCCCCAGACGAGCGTGCGCAAGTCGAGGCCCAGTTCGAAACCATTTCAAGCTCCGGCGCGTTGGCTGACCCGATCGTCACACGCGTGCTCGACGAGACCACCTTTTATGAAGCCGAACGCTATCATCAAGACTATTATATGAAGAACCCAGCCCGCTATAAGCTTTATCGCGTCGGCTGTGGGCGCGACAAGCGCGTGGCCCAAGTCTGGTCGAATAAAGGGTCCAGCTAGACCCGGCTTTTAAACCGAAGGCAGCGATCAACGCCTTGCGCCAATCATCCTG
>JBCBYJ010000184.1:0-4210 GCA_039815905.1 Pseudomonadota bacterium
AGCCCGGCAAATGAAACGCCTTATTTTCTCAGTAGCATTAAGCGCCCTGCCAATCGGGGTCATTACCACAGCGCCGCCCGCATCTGCGCAACTGTTCGGCGGCGGCGTGGTCTATGACCCGGCCAATCACGTTCAGAATATCCTGACCGCAGTGCGCAGCCTGCAAGAAATCAATCAGCAGATTGAGCAACTTACCCACGAAATTGAGATGCTGGAAAACATGGCCCGCAATCTCGAAACGCTTGATGTGAATATCGCCGAAGCGATTATTCGTGACCGCATTCGCAGACTTTACGACCTTATGCGCGACGCTGAAGGGATCGGGTACGGTGTCGAAGAAGTGGAACGCGAATACGAGGAAATCTATCCTGAAGACTATGGAACCACAGCGCCTGATAATGGCGTGCTCGTGGAAGATGCCCGCGCGCGATGGCGGCAATCTCGAACCGCGTACCGGGACTCGCTTGTAACGCTCAGCGCGTCTTTAGAAGACAATGAAACTGATGGCGCGGCGATCGCAGAATTGGTCACTCAAAGCCAATCTGCGGCTGGCGCTCTGGAAGCCGCGCAAGCCGGCAATCAGCTGGAAGCAATGCAGACCCAGCAGCTCATGCAAATCGAATCCATCATGGCGGCGCATTACCGAGCTGAAGCGCTTGAGCGCGCTCGGCAACTCTCAGAAGCCGAGCGAGGCCGCGCACGAACCCGCAGCTTTCTTGAGATCGCAGACTGATGGGCGTGATCGACACATTCTTGGCGACCTTTATCGCCTATATCGATAGCGGCTTTGGCTTGCTCGCCGGTGATGTTGCATATCTGACCACCACACTGATCGCGATCGACATTACGCTTGCGGGGTTATTCTGGGCACTCTCGCACAATACAGACGTCATTGCCGGGCTCTTGAAGAAAGTCCTCTATGTCGGCTTCTTCGCTTTTATCATCGGCAACTTCGCCCTGCTCGCCAATATCGTCTTTGACAGTTTTGCTGAGCTTGGGGTTACGGCAGGTGGCGGCGCGATGACAGCGGCGGATTTACTGCGTCCTGGATTTATCGCGAGTGTTGGATTTGACGCCGCGCAACCATTGCTCGCCGAAATCAGCGACATGCTCGGGCCGATCAGCTTCTTTCATAACTTTATTATGATCGCGATCATGTTCGTCGCCTGGGCGGTGATCATCATCGCTTTCTTTGTCCTGGCCGTACAACTTTTCATCACGATCTTGGAATTCAAGCTCACCACTTTGGCTGGCTTCATCCTGGTCCCGTTCGCGCTGTGGAACAAAACCACCTTCCTGGCCGAACGAGTTCTGGGAAATGTTATCACATCCGGCGTCAAGCTCATGGTTTTGGCGGTCATTATCGGCATCGGCTCCACGCTGTTTGCTTCGGTCACGGATGCATTTCGGACCGGCGCAGATGTCACGCTCGCGCAAGTCATGGGAACCGTGCTCGCTGCTTTAGTCTTTTTGTGGATGGGAGTTTTCTCACCCGGCATTGCCAGCGGATTAATAACCGGCGCGCCTCAACTCGGCGCTGGGTCCGCGGCTGGCACTATGGCTGGCGCCGCAGCGGGCGGTTATGTCGGCGCAATGGGCGCCCGCGCTGCTGCGGGCGGCGTTTCATCAGCGGTCAAAGCCGGCGCCTCAATGGCCGGCGCTGCAAAAACATCCTACACAATGGGCGCTGTGGCCTCCGGCAAAACCGGCTTTGCAGGGGCTGCAGCAGGCGCAGCGGGCATTGCCCGGGCCGGCGGCGATGCCGCAAGAAGGCTAGCCAGCCGCCCATTCTCATCCGTTGGACAAGCCTATCAACGCGGAAGTCAAAGCGCCTGGACAGCAACCGGCGGCACAGGCGCTGCGGCACCAGAATCAAGTGCCCCAAACGCATGGGCGCGCCGCTTTCAAACCCAGCAACGTATGGGCCAGGCTGGCAGCATGGCGGCTCACTCTCTTCGTGACGGCGACCGCGGCTCTGGCGGCGCGGCCCCGCAACTCAATGACAAGGATGAGTAGATGTTTAAGCGATCGACTTCAAATTATGGAGCGAGCCCATTTCCAGAAACGCCTTACCAGAAGGCCGGGCAGGTTTGGGATGAGCGGATTGGTTCGGCCCGCGTTCAGGCTAAGAATTGGCGCCTGATGGCGCTTGGATGCCTGGCCCTTTCATTTGCGACCTCTGGCGCACTGATCTGGCGGAGCCTGCAGTCAACGGTAACACCTTATGTGATCGAGGTGGATGAAACCGGCTCGGCGCGCGCGGTTGGACCTGCCGCGAAGTCTTATGATCCGAGCGACGCTCAGATAGCCCATCATTTGGCGAGCTTCATCGGGGATGTCCGAGGCCTGAGTTCAGACGCTGTTGTCGTCCGCGACAATTGGCTCCGCGCTTACGATTACGTCACCGATAAAGCCGCAACCACGTTGAATGAATATGCGAGCGCCAATAATCCATTCGCAGATATTGGGCGCAAATCCCGCACCGTCGATGTGGTCAGCGTTGTGCGTATCTCTGACGGCAGCTTCCAAGCCCGCTGGATCGAAAAGACCTTTGAAAACGGAGCTTTGACTGAGGCCAAGCGCTATACGGGCCTCTTTTCCATCGTTTCGCAAACCCCAACCGATGCTGAGCGCCTCCGGGCGAACCCTCTCGGCATCTACGTCCACGAGCTCCATTGGGGCGAAGACCTTGTCACAGGAGATTCCAACTAATGAAACACTTTATCCTATCTGCTTCCGCGTTCGCGGTTCTGTCAGCGTGTGCGACGATTGAACCTTCCACCCCGGACACCATCAACCCAAATGATTTCGTGGCGGCAACTCCGGTTGTGGACGAACAGGCTGAGCGCCCTGTTGAGATTATTGAGACGACGGTTGCTCTGCCCCTGCCCGGTCAAATGAAACAGATCACGCCGAACGCACCGACAAATAAAGCCTCACCGCGTCAGGCGATATATGAGGGGCGCAAGAGCGCGCTCATCGAGCCCTCTGTCGACGGCTATGTCAATGCGATCCAAGTCTACCCCTATACTGAAGGCGCGCTTTATCGGCTTTATGCAAGTCCGGGACAGGTCAGCGATATCGCCCTTCAGCCGGGTGAGACGCTGGTATCCGTCTCAGCGGGAGATACCGTGCGATGGGTGGTTGGTGACACGATCTCCGGATCTGGTTCCGGTGCTCGGGCGCATGTTCTCGTCAAACCGATCAATGCCGACATTCGCACAAATCTGATGATCGCAACCGATCGACGAACGTATCATCTTGAACTGGAATCTGTGGAAAGCGGCTATATGGCGGCATTGTCATGGCGCTATCCGGCCGACGAACTCGCCGAACTGACATCTCGCAATGCACGGGCGGTCTCGCGCGAGGCAGGCGTCATCAATCGGGGTGTGTCTCTGGATGGTTTGAACTTCGACTATCGCATCACCGGCGACAAACCAAAATGGAAGCCGGTGCGCGTGTTTGATGATGGCACTCAAGTCTATATCCAGATGCCGAGTAATATCGCCAGCACCGACCTGCCGCCCCTCTTTGTCCTTGGCGGCGATGGCGACGCCGAGCTGGTCAATTATCGCTTGCGCGGGAACTATTATATTGTCGACCATTTGTTCGAGGCAGCAGAGCTGCGGCTCGGAACAAAGAACCAAACCATTGTTCGCATCTCCAAAACAAAGCCCCGCACCGGCTTTGCGGCTCTGTTCGGGAGCTGAAAGATATGAGCGAACCGGTTCCATTTGACGCGCATGTCGAACGTCTCAACATTCGGGCGAAACCGAAGCCTGGCACCCGCATCAATCGCAAAGTGTTGATCTTAACCGCTGGTCTTGGCGCGCTCGGCCTGTTCACGGCCTTGAGTGTCGCGCTGCAGCCGCCCAAGGCGGTCGATCCTGCCGATCGCCGCGAGCTCTACAACACGACAAATACGAGAAAGCCAGAAGGATTAGCGGCGCTGCCGACAAGCTATAGCGAGGTCATGCCGCCAGCCCCAAGACTGCCAATTGGACCGCCCATGTCAGGCGATTTAGGTTCAACGATCTTGGCCGCAGAACGCGAACTTGGTATTCAGCCGAAATACATTTCTAGATATGAAAACGACTTTCGGCCCAACCCAGTTGATGAAGCCGCGCGCGCCCAGCGCATGCGAGAAGCAGCGCTTGCCGAGGAAGCGGCCAAAGCGCCGGTTTTCTTCCAGCTACAATCAACGGTG
>JBCBYJ010000185.1:0-4161 GCA_039815905.1 Pseudomonadota bacterium
CCAAACCCAACCTGCAACTCGTGGATAAGGATTCCGGCGTGGATAAGCAGAAAGCTCTCGAAACGGCACTCGCCAATATTGACCGTGCATTTGGCAAAGGCTCAGTGATGCGCCTTGGCGAACAAAAAGCCATGGATATTGAGTCAATTCCAACTGGCTCTTTGGGCCTGGACATTGCTCTTGGTATTGGCGGTCTTCCAAAAGGTCGTGTGATTGAAATTTATGGACCGGAAAGTTCCGGTAAGACGACACTCTCGCTGCATATTGTGGCGGAGGCGCAAAAGAATGGCGGCGTTTGTGCCTTTGTTGACGCCGAACATGCGCTCGACCCGGTCTATGCGGGCAAGCTTGGCGTTGATTTGGACGATCTCTTGGTCTCGCAGCCGGATACCGGTGAGCAAGCGCTAGAGATTGCGGACACGCTGGTGCGCTCCGGCGCAATTGATGTGCTCGTCATCGACTCAGTGGCGGCGCTGACCCCACGAGCTGAGATTGAAGGCGAAATGGGCGACAGTTTGCCAGGCCTGCAGGCACGTTTGATGAGCCAAGCTCTGCGTAAGCTGACCGGTTCGATCTCCAAATCGAACTGTATGGTCATCTTCATCAACCAAATCCGGATGAAGATTGGCGTGATGTTTGGCAGCCCAGAGACCACGACAGGCGGCAATGCGCTGAAATTCTACTCGTCCGTCCGCCTCGACATTCGCCGTATCGGTGCACTGAAAGATCGCGATGAAGTGATCGGCAACCAGACACGGGTGAAAGTCGTCAAAAACAAAGTCGCGCCGCCTTTCCGGCAAGTCGAGTTCGACATTATTTATGGCGAAGGCATCTCGAAGACGGGTGAAATCATAGACCTTGGGGTCAAATGTGAAGTCATCGAAAAGTCTGGATCTTGGTACTCTTATGGTCCGGAGCGGATTGGCCAAGGGCGTGAGAAAACGCGCCAGTTCTTGAAAGATCATCCGGAGATTTGCGACGAGATTGAACTTGAGATTCGCAAGCGATCAGGTCTCTTGTCAGATGTTTTGCTGACTGAAGGCGGCGGCCCAGCGGATGAGGCTGAAGCAGGCTAAACTCAGTTCATCACACGCCTATCTGTAACGCGCCATCGGAAACGCTTGGCGCGTTGCTTTTATGGACATATATCGAGCGCTGATGAATGCCGATAATAGGCGGGCCGGGAAGAGGAAGTTTAATGACGAGTGTCAATGATCTGCGCGAAGCGTTTTTGTCCTATTTTGAAAGCAAAGGGCATACGCGTTTGGCTTCGGCGCCGTTGGTGCCGGAGAACGATCCGACTTTGCTCTTCGTCAATGCCGGCATGGTGCCGTTCAAAAACATCTTTACCGGCGCTGAAACCCCGCAATCTAATCGCGCGACCACGTCGCAGAAATGCGTTCGCGCCGGCGGCAAGCACAATGATCTCGACAATGTTGGGTATACGGCGCGCCACCACACATTCTTCGAAATGCTCGGTAATTTTTCCTTTGGCGATTATTTCAAAGATGACGCCATTGCCTTTGGCTGGGAGCTCGTCACCAAAGAGCTGGGCCTGCCTGCCGACAAACTTCTCGTCACTGTCTATTCCGAAGACGAAGAAGCCGCATCGATTTGGAAGAAAGTCGCGGGTCTGCCCGATGAGCGGATCATCCGCATCGCGACATCTGACAATTTCTGGTCAATGGGTGACACCGGTCCATGCGGACCGTGCTCTGAAATCTTCTTTGACCATGGCCCTGACGTCTGGGGCGGCCCACCCGGAACCCCAGAAGAAGATGGCGACCGCTTCATCGAAATTTGGAATCTGGTCTTCATGCAGTTCGACCAACAAGCGGGCGGAGAGCGGGTCAATCTGCCAAAGCCCTCGATCGATACCGGCATGGGATTGGAACGGATCGCCGCTGTCCTGCAAGGCGTCCACAACAATTATGAGATCGACCTGTTCCAAAGCCTGATCGCAGCAGAAGAAGAGGTTTACAAGCAAAAAGCGGCGGGTGACCAGCTCGGCTCGTTTCGCGTCATCGCCGACCATTTGCGGACGTCTGCTTTCCTTGTGGCTGACGGTGTCACCCCGTCAAATGAAGGCCGCGGCTATGTTCTGCGCCGGATCATGCGCCGCGCCATGCGCCATGCTCACCTGCTCGGGGCACGCGAGCCCGGCATGCACAAACTTGTCCCAGCTTTGATCACGGAGATGGGCGCCGCTTATCCTGAACTGGGCCGCGCGCAAGCTGCGATCGAAAGCGCCCTTGAGCAAGAAGAGAGCCGGTTCCAGCGCACGCTCGGCCGCGGTTTGGCCCTGCTCGAGGAGGCCAGCCAGGACCTGTCTGAAGGCGATACATTGCCCGGCGAAACCGCGTTCAAACTCTATGATACGTATGGGTTCCCGCTCGACCTGACGCAGGACATTCTGCGCGGGCGCGGCATGAGCGTCGAGGAAACCGGCTTTGACGCCGCCATGGCGCGCCAAAAAGAAGGTTCGAAAGCCGCTGGGTTCACCTCCGGGGATGCTGCATCCGGCGAAGTTTGGTTTCGCGTGCGTGACGCCGTCGGCGCGACCGAGTTCCTCGGCTATTCCGAGCTTACCGCCGACAGCCAATTGACTGCGATTGTCACCGATGGCGCCCAGTCCGAGACGCTGAATGCTGGCGATCAAGCCGAACTCATCCTTTCAAAAACACCCTTCTACGCTGAAAGCGGCGGGCAAGCGGGTGATCATGGCGTGATCGAAACCAGTTCAGCGCGGTTCATCGTGCGGGATGTGCAAAAACGCGCCGGCGATCTGCACGCCCATATCGGCGAACTCGTCGAAGGCACGCTCAGTGTCGGCGACACCATCTCGGCAGGGGTCAATGGCGACCGCCGCAGACGCATTATGGCGAACCATTCGGCGACCCACTTGATGCATGCCGCTTTGCGCGATGTGCTCGGTGCGCATGTGACGCAAAAAGGCTCATTGGTGGAAGAAGACCGGATGCGGTTTGACTTCTCGCACGGGGCACCTGTCACACCGGCGGAGATCGAAGCGATTGAAGACCAGGTCAATGCCGTGATCCGCCAAAACAATGCGGTTGGCGTTGCGGTGACGTCGCCCGAAAAAGCGATTGAAGCGGGCGCGCTGGCTTTATTCGGCGAGAAATATGGCGACGAGGTGCGCGTGCTCAGTATGGGCGCGGATCTGAAAGAAACCGACAAAGCTTACTCGGTTGAGCTCTGCGGCGGCACGCATGTCGAGCGCACGGGCGATATCGGCACGTTCGTGATCTTGTCCGAAAGCGGTGTCTCGGCGGGCGTGCGCCGGATTGAAGTCGCCACCGGCGCCGAAGCGATTGCCTTCTTGCGCAGCCGGGCTCAAGTCGCTGTCGACCTCTCCGATCAGCTCAAAGTACCGCTAAAAGACGTGTCCAAAAAGGTCGTCAGTTTGACCGAAGAGCGCAAAACGCTGGAGCGTCAGCTCGCGGACACCAAACGCGCCCTCGCCATGGCGGGGGAAAGCGGCGCGCCATCCGGTCCGGAAGAGATCAATGGCGTCAAGTTGATCGCGCGTGTCGCAGATGGCGTCGGCGGCAAGGATCTGCGCGCCTTGATCGACGAAGCCAAATCGCAAATGAAGTCCGGCATTGCGGTCTTTGTCGGCGTCAATGATGGCAAAGCCGCTGTCGCTGTGGGTGTCACCGAAGACTTGGTCAGCACGCATTCCGCGGTGGATTTGGTTCGCGTCGCCTCAGCGGAAGTTGGCGGCAAAGGCGGCGGCGGCCGCCCTGACATGGCCCAAGCGGGCGGCCCTGATGGTGCCAATGCTGAAGCCGCGCTCGAGGCGGTCCGCGCAGCGCTGAAGGGGTAAGCAAAACTTCGTCGACCCCGCTCATCCCGGCGCAGGCCGGGATCTTTGGCAATCTTGGACGGGTCTTGCGGCGCAAGATCCCAGGTCAAACCCGGGATGAGCGCGCGTCGCCTTTTGCGGCGCTCATCCTGAGCGAAGTCGAGGGATAGAGGGTCGTGCTTCCCGTCAGCCCGCCTCGTCCTTCGACTTCGCTCAGGATGAGGCTTCCCCATCTCCGCTCATCTCGGCGAAGGCCGGGATCTTAGGTGATCCTGGATAGGACTCGCGGCACGAGATCCCGGGTCAAGCCCGGGATGAGCGGATCAGAGTATCGG
>JBCBYJ010000186.1:0-4146 GCA_039815905.1 Pseudomonadota bacterium
GGGAATCGAAGGGGCTTTGTTCCAGATGCTGTCCCACGGGATCGTTTCTGGTGCGCTGTTCCTCATTGTGGGCGACGGAGGAATAGGCGATCAGCTTCTTCATATCGGTCTGTCGCCACGCCACCAAGGAGGCATAGACAATCGCGATCACCGATAGCGCGAAGACGAAAGGCTGAAACATCTCACTGGCGTCCGGGAACATTGGCAGGCTGAAGCGCAGCAAGCCATATCCGCCCATTTTCAGCAGCACCGCCGCCAGAATGACCGAGCCCGCCGTCGGCGCCTGCACGTGCGCATCCGGCAACCAAGTGTGCACGGGCCACATTGGCAGCTTGACCGCAAAAGAGGCAAAGAAAGCCAGCCAAAGCCACGTCTGCGCGGCCGGATCAAAGGCAAAATTCTCCAACTCTACAATGTCAGATGAGCCATCATTGGCGAGATACATATAGACCACAGCCGCCAGCATGAAGAGTGAGCCGAGCAGCGTGTAGAGGAAGAATTTAAAGCTCGCATAGATGCGGTCCGCGCCGCCCCAGACCCCGATAATCAAGAACATCGGAATGAGGCCCGCTTCAAAGAAGACATAGAACAAGACCAGATCCAACGCCGCAAAGACGCCGATCATAAACGTCTCAAGCACCAAAAATGCGACCACATATTCAGTCAAGCGATGCTTGATCGAGCCAATGCTAGCAATCAGCGCGATCGGGGTCAGCAGGGTCGTCAGCAAGATCAGCAAAAGCGACATGCCATCGACGCCCATCTTATATTTGACCCCGGCAAACCAATCGACCTCTTCGACCAGCTGATAGCCTGTGCCGCTCAGATCATAGCTCAAGAACATCACAATCGAGACAATGAACGTCGCCGCAGAGAAGAGCAGCCCGGCATACATAACGCGATCGTCTTCGCTGCCATCCTGGCGGAATTGGGCGCCGGTGAGCGCCTTGATCAAGAGGATCAGGATCGCCCCTGCCAAAGGCAGGAAAGTCACCGCAGAGAGAATTGGGAAATCCATTAGCCCGCGCCTCCGCTGCGCCAGAACAGTATTGCGCCAAAGACCAGCGCCGCCCCGATAATCACGAAGGCATAATGATAGAGATAGCCTGTATGCATGGCCGAGAGCCGCCGCGCACTCCAGCGCACCACAGCCGAGACGCCATCCGGCCCGAGCCCATCAACGACTTTCTTGTCGCCTTTCCAGAACGTGTCGCCGAGCCAAGCGGACCCTTTAATTAGGGTCGCATTGTAAAGCTCGTCAAAGTACCACTTATTGAAGAACAGACCGTGCAGCGGACCGCCGCCTTCGGCGATGCGTTTGCCGACACCGCGATTGAACAGATAGGTAAAGGTTGCCAGTACGAAGCCGGTCACCGTCACGGCCAGCGGCGCCCAGAACACCCATTCGGGAACATTATACTTGTCCTTCAGGACGGTATTCTCTTTGGCGGTGTAAATCGCGCCATCCCAGAAGGCTTTATAATCGTGGCCGACAAACGCGTCATAGAAATACCAACCCGCAAAGATCGCTCCAACGCTGAGCAAAGCGAGCGGGATTAACATGACAATTGGGGATTCATGCGGATCGCCATGATGGTGCCCATGATCCTCAGAGTGATCCTGAGTGTGATCCTCAGCGTGATCATCATGGTGACCCCCTTCAGCCCGCGGACCGTGGAAGGTCATATAGACCAGGCGCCAAGAATAGAAGCTGGTGAGCAAGGCTGCGGCGATGCCGAACCAGAAGGCGACCTGTGCAAAAGGCACGCCTTTCATACCCGCCGCAAACGCGGTCTCGATGATCGCATCTTTCGAGAAGAAGCCTGAAAAGCCCCAAACATGCGGCATGCCGAGGCCGATAATCGCAATCGTGCCGATCATCATCGCGCCATAGGTCAGCGGCATATATTTGGCGAAGCCGCCCATTTTGCGCATGTCTTGCTCATGATGCGCGCCATGAATGACAGAGCCTGCGCCCAAGAACAGCAAGGCTTTGAAGAAAGCGTGCGTGAACAAGTGAAACATCGCCGCTTCATAGGCGCCAATGCCGGCAGCGAAGAACATATAGCCGAGCTGCGAACACGTAGAATAAGCAATGACCCGCTTAATATCGTTCTGCGCCAGACCGACGGTGGCCGCATAGAGCGCCGTGACCGCACCGGTCAGGGCAATCATGGCGGCCGCGAAGGGCGCATATTCATAGATCGGCGAGACCAGACAGACGAGATAGACCCCGGCGGTCACCATGGTCGCGGCGTGGATCAAGGCGGATACGGGCGTCGGGCCTTCCATCGCATCGGGCAGCCAGACATGCAGGAAGAATTGTGCCGATTTGCCCATCGCGCCAATGAAGAGCAGCACGCCGATCAGCTCCAAAGCCGGCACATTCCAGCTTAAGAACGGAATCACAATGTCGCGCACTTGACCGGCTTCCGCAAAAGCCAGCGGCACGACATCCGCATTGGTCTTAATCGCGTCCAGAACCGGTTTAAACTCAACCGATCCGAAGACGAGGAACACCGCCATAATGCCAAGCGCCAGGCCGAAATCGCCGACCCGGTTGGTGACGAAGGCTTTGATCGCCGCATCGTTCGGGGCTTTTTTCTGATACCAAAACCCGATCAGCAAATAAGAGGCGAGCCCGACCCCCTCCCAGCCAAAGAAGAGCTGAATGAAATTGTCCGCTGTGACCAGCATCAGCATGGTGAAGGTGAACAGCGAAAGATAAGAGAAGAAGCGCGCTTTGTGCGGATCTTCTTCCATATAACCCCAGCTATAGAGATGCACGAGGCCAGAGACGCTGGTAATCACCGCCATCATGACAATTGACATGGCATCGACGCGGATCGCCCAATCGGCTTTAAAGCCGCCAACATCCATCCAGGTCATCAGCTTAATAATATGCTGCCCGGCATACGCCGCGGCGTCGCCCGTATCGGCCGCCAAAGCGGCATGCTCAACATGACCCGCTCCGCCCGCACCAGAGGCATATGTAAACAACTGATAGAGCGCCATAATCCCGGCAATCCCTACGGTGCCGGTGGTCACCACCATCGCGCCGCGATCGCCAATGAAGCGCTGGAACAGACCTGCAATCAGCGCCGCAAGGCCCGGTCCAAGGACAATGAACTGGATGAATGGATCCGTTAACATGATGCTCCTCTACCCCTTCATCAGGTCGACGCTCTCGACCGCAATGTCACCGCGATTGCGGAAGTATACGACGAGAATAGCGAGCCCGACCGCCGCTTCAGCAGCGGCCACGGTCAGCACCAGCATGGCAAAAATCTGCCCTTCAATGGTGCCGGAGAACACGGCGAAAGCGACCAGATTGATGTTCACCGAGAGCAAGATTAATTCGATCGCCATCAGGATGACGATAATATTCTTACGGTTCACAAAAATACCGACCACACCGATCGTAAATAAGATCGCCGAGATGGACAGGAAATGGTTGATGGTCAGGTCCATAGACTAAATCCCTTTCCCTGGCTCGACATAGACTTTTTCGGTCGCATCTTCGCGGCGGCGTGAGGTTTGCTTGGCAATATTCTGGCGCTTCACGCCCGGGCGCTCGCGCAACGTCAGCACAATCGCCCCGATCATCGCCACTAACAGGATCAAGCCCGCGATTTGGAACAGGAGGAAGTAATCCGTATACATGACCTGGCCGATCGCTTCGGCATTGGTGTCGGCCCCAGGGCTGGCATCAAAGGTCGTGTTTTGAGCGCTGCCCCGCGCAAAGCTGGCAAGCCCAATCTCGGCAATGAAAGCTAGGCCAATCAAGCCCGCAAAAGGCCAATAGCGCAGCGTCCCTTGCTTCAGTTCAACGAAATCCACATCGAGCATCATCACCACGAATAAGAACAAAACCGCGACCGCGCCGACATAGACGACGACGAGGAGCATGGCGATAAACTCCGCCCCGATCAGGACGAACAGTCCAGCCGCAGTAAAGAAGGTCAGGATCAGCCAGAGCACCGAATGCACGGGGTTCTTGGCCATGATCACTGCCAAAGCGGATACGGTCACAATGGCCGCAAAAATATAGAAGGCGATCAGTTCCACTGCTTTAGCCCCTATTCCCTTCTGGCGGTTTCCCGCCCCCTCAAGCGGGCGCTACCGGTATGGCGCGTCCAATTCCAA
>JBCBYJ010000187.1:0-4106 GCA_039815905.1 Pseudomonadota bacterium
CGAGCAAATGCAGGCACAATTGCAAAGCGCTGCTGAGCAAGCTTTGAGCGATGCCGGGCAAACCTGGGCGCGGGTCGAGATGCGGGGGCAAACCGCGCTCGTCACGGGCGCGCCGCCGGGCGAAGAGGCCGCAGACATCGCAGTCTCCGCCGTTCAAACTTCGGCTGGACAAGGCGGACTGATTTGGGGCGGTGTGGTCCGTGTCGACGCGGCCTTTGGTGAAGTCGAGCAAATTGCCTCCGTCGAGCGGGTCACCGAGCGTGCAGAAGCCGCGCCCGAGCTGGTTTTTGAAGCGGCGGCTTTAGACGAGGCCGCGCCCTACGTTTGGCGCGCCATCAAGAGCGCCAATGGGACGATCATTTTAGTCGGAGCCGTGCCAAGCGAATCCGTGCAAGCCGATCTGGTCGCGCAAGCGACCGCGCTGAGCGAAAACGCGCTCGACAATCGGATGGCCATCACTTCAGGTGGCCCAGACGGAGATTGGTCGGGGGCTGCGGCGTTTGGCTTGGAGCAATTATCATTGCTGAATAGCGGCGAGGCGCGTCTGACAGGTTATGAATTACGTCTCAGCGGGATTTCCATGGACGAACGTGCCCGCATCCAAGCAGCTGCGTCGGTGGCCAATTTGAAACCCCCTTGGCGCGGCCTGGCCGACATTGATGGTCCCAGCCTCTGGAAAGCTGAGCATATTGATGGTCAATTGGTCCTGTCCGGTGCGTGCGCGACCTCAGAATCCCGGACTGAGATAAAAGAGATTGCAAAGACCTACTTTGATGGTGAAGTGGTCGATCAGTTAACGATCGGATCCGTCCAGCAAAGCGGATGGGTCGAATATGTGAGCTTGGATCAACCGCGCGATTCGCAGTCCGACTCAGGAAAGATAGACCGCTCCCCTGACGGGGATGGATACGAAGTTCAAGAGTGGAGCGAATAAATGCAGTGGCTAATTGCAAATATGTGGATGGCGCTCGCCGCCGCGACGTTTCTCGGCCTCTTTTTTGGTTTTTCATTTCGGGGCCTATTGGTCGGCTCCCGGATCCGCAAAGCCAATGTCGAACGCGAAATTGCCAAGACGGAGCTGTCGCAATCGAAAGCGGAGGTGGAAGCTTTGTTTGCCGCCCAGCGCAAGCAAAAAGAAGAGACCGCGCTGGCCGTCGGCGGTGACGAAAACTTGCTAACCGAGCATGAGGCGCGAATTCGCGCGCTTACGGATGAGTTGGATGCAGTGCGAGCTGAGCTTGATCAATTAAAGTCCGGGCCATCCGGAAGCAGCGACAGTAATCTGGTTAATACGGCAGGCGCCGCCATTGCCGGTGCGGCTGCGGGAACCTTGCTCGGAGATGGTGACAATGAGGCACTGACGCAATTGCAGGACCGAAATACCTGGCTGGAAGAACGGGTCGCCGCGCTTGAGGCGGATCTGAACGCAGCGCATATGCCGGCGGCTGAGCCGGCACAGGCAAGCTCGGCTGATGCGCCGAACCATGAAAAGCTGGCTTGGCAAGCAGCTTACTTGCGCCAGCGCGTTGGGGCATTGGAAAACAAGCTTGTTGAGTCGCAGGCGGCGGCACCCGAGTCCTCGCCTGAACCTATATCAGAGCCGGTCTCGGAGGAGACGATTGAGGTTGAAACCCCATCAAACAAAGAGACGGACGAAGAGCTCGCGCGCTTGCGCTGGCGTAATCGGTATCTCGAAGGGCGATTGGCTTATTTTGAAGAAAGCGAAGCGCAGTCCGCCGTGACCGTGTCTGATGACGACGCGGCAGTCGAGGCGGATCTGTCTTTAGAAGCTCCGGTAGAGTCCGTAGATGTGGACGGCGATGAGCCGTCCAGCGAAACGGAACTCATCGACGAGACCGAACCCGAACCCGATCCTGAACCCGACCCCGAACCCGATCCCGACGCACTTGTTGCGACGGATGACGATCTGGTTCATCCCTCTGAAGCGATGCTGGCCGAATTAGAGGGCGTGCAGCCGGAACAGCTCTCAAAACCGGCGTCTGGGGGCGATGATTTGACCGCGATTTCCGGAATTGGACCGAGAATCGCGGAGGTTCTGAACGATTTGGGGATCTGGACCTATGCTCAGATCGCCGATTGGACCGCTGACAATGCGACTTGGGTTGAGAACCACTTGTCGTTCAAAGGCCGGGTCGGCCGGGAAGACTGGGTCAACCAAGCCAAGGCGCTCGCGGCTTAATCTAAGCCCATATTTAGCTTCATTTAGCATTCACGTGACGCCCGTTAATGAGCATGCGAGTGGTAAGGTAGCGCGGGTTTTGCGTTGATGCGAATTCGGCGTTAAGCTTAAGAGCCAAAGGGAGACTGGTAGATGACAAAATTGCTCATTACGGATGAGATGATTGAGACCGGTGATCGTATCGACGCACCGCGCGATTTCTTGGATAAGGCGCCTCGGATTCGGATGTCTCGGCGCGGCATAATCAAAGGCTTAGCTTGCGGAACGATTGTTCCAATGGTGACGGGGTGTTCAACCAATCCGGTGACCGGCGAGCAGCAACTGATCTTACCTGGGTTCGACAATGCATCGCTTGCGGCAATGTCGACAAGCGCTTGGTCAGAAATGAAAAAACAAACGCCGCAAACCGGAGATAGCCGATTGCGCAGCCGTGTGCTGACCACTTGGGATCGCACCGCCAAAGGGCGGTCGGCGGCGCTGAAAGACAAATACAATCAAAACGTCGCTTATGTTCCAGCGGAATGGGAAGTGGCGGTTTTTGACACGGATGATATTAATGCGTTCGTGATGCCGGGCCAACAAGTTGGCGTCTATCGCGGAATCACAGAGCTGACCGAGAATGATGACCAATTGGCCTCTATATTGGGTCACGAAGCCGGACACATTGATGGTCGCCATTCTGCGGCACGCGCCTCTGCGCAAACCACCGCACAAGTGGCCATGGTGGCCGGCCAAATCGCCATCGCGCAGTCAGAAGAGCTTCAGCAATATGGCGGCGCGATTGCGGCGCTAGGCGGCGCGGCCATTCAATTTGGGGTGCTCCTGCCTTATAGCCGGAACCATGAGCTTCAGGCGGATAAGCTTGGGGTGGATTACATGTATAAGGCCGGATATGACGTGACCCAGGCGCCGCGTCTATGGGAGCTGATGGACAAGAAGAGCGCTGGCAATCGCCCGCCTGAGTTTATGTCCACGCACCCAGACCCGGGTCGGCGTCGTCAGGAATTGATCAATTACATCAATGCGAATGGCTACGCCTTCATCTAGATGAAGCCCAAAGCGACAAAGCCCGTTCTCATCCGGAGCGGGCTTTTGCTTTATAAATAGGGTTCGCCTAAACGGGGCGGCAAGGCACGCCCGGAAGTGGCGTTTCCTGCGCTGTTTCGCGGTTGATGGCGAGACACACGCCATCTTCCAGAACAAGATCGAAAAGGGTCGGGCGTTCCAGGCTGCGATCATCTGCCGGGCTTAGAGGCAGCGGTAGAACTGATACCATAGGTCGTTGCGTCGGATCGGTTGCGCCCAATTCAATATAGGTTCGGCCCATGGCTTGCCCCAGACCTGCTTTAAGCGCGGCCATCGTTTCCGGCGTATCGTCTGCGATCACGGCATCAACGGGGTTTGGCCCGTGTTGGCAAGCGCCAAGGGCTAAAACCGCTATGGCGGGCATCAAAATACGGATCATTCTGGCCCTCGCAAAATCATGCCATTCAATCGTGGGCGTTCCAAAGATGTCATACCATCTGGGCTGATGAAATCATAGCCGGGCGCGACCATGGCGACTTTGCTGCTCGCCGAGGACGAGCTGATAGCGGGACAGGACAGAGTTTGCCGGTAGCTCAATGCCGCAGATAACATGGCTTCGTTCGGGTCACCCAACTCATTATTCAAGTCATCACTCACCTGACATCCTGGGATCCGAACCCCCGCTGTATCGGTCGAGTTATTGGGCTTAAATCCTTCGGCATAGTCCCCGAAACCGATATCGTTCGAGCTGCTGAATTGAATGGTGTTATAGGTCACCCCACAATTGTCCGTGGCGATGAACCCATAGGGTTTGCCGCAGGTCCGGCCGCCAATCAGAATCACTTCGTCATTAACGGGCTCCGCGGCATCAATGTCGAAG